>JBHHXQ010000176.1:0-7435 GCA_046757105.1 Candidatus Krumholzibacteriia bacterium | reverse complement strand
CCGGGAAGGTGATGGAAGAGCGGCACGAAGCCGATGAGGATCAAGCCGCTGGCGACGAGCGATCGCGCCAGGGCGCGGTGCAGCGACTGCCGCGCGGACAGCCGGCCGAGCACGGCGCTCACCACTGCGGTCCAGCCGGCGACCGCGATGTAGATGTACGGCAGGCGCTCGGCGTGCAGCTCCTCGAGGAAGACGGCGTCACGGGTGGTGCGAGCCAGCGTGTAGCTGGCGATCATGAGGGCGTGGAGAAGAAAGAACCTCGTGACCAGGCCCTGCTCCGCTTCCTGGATTCCCAGCCGCTTGCGAACCCGATTCAGCACCGCACTCCCGGTCGCAACGCCGCCGCGCGATCGAACGCGCTGCTCCACGCCCGACGCCTGCACACCGCAGGCCGCGATATCCACACACACCGGCCCCCGCAGCTCGCGCCAGCCCTCGACTATAGCGATGGTGGCGGGTTCCGTCACCCGCCGCCGGCCGCGGAGTCCGTGCCGAGAGCTCCTGCCCACCACTCCAGCTCCGGAGCCTCGGTCCACGAGCGCGCGAACCTCGCCGCGGTTCTGCAGGGCCCCGAGGTCCTTCGGGAACCGGAACAGGGTGGGGTGAAATGGGCTTTCCTCGGCAGGTCGACTCCTTCCTGTGGCTTGCCTTCGCTGGATGCGTCAGCGCCGGTCCACTACGATGCGTCCTTCCTGCACGACCAGGAAAGGTTGCCTGAGGATGGAAGGGCTTGCGAGCGCGTCGCCGCGCACGGCAACCAGGTCGGCGACGCAGCCTTGCGATCGCCTCGGAGGCGGCCAGGGTCGGGCACGGCACGACGCCGCGCTCGCGCATCAGGGCGAGGACCTCGTCCGACGCGCCAGAGCCGTGCTCGCGCGCGGCGTCCGCAGCTCGAGAGACTCCCGCAGAACCTGGTCGTCCCACGCCGCCTCGTCGTAGGGGTGAAGCAGGAGATGGCAGTGAAGGTCGATGAGGCCGGGAAACAGGTCGAGCCCCGTGAGATCGACTCGCTCTGCATCGTCCGGAACCCGGAAAGTCCCGGCCGGGGCGATACGCTGGATGTGTGAGCCCACGACCAGAACCTGCCGGCATTCGAGCCAGCTTCTCCCGTGCGGATCCAGGACGCGCGCACCGCTCAGCAGGAGAGCGCCCTCACCGGCAGTGATCTGCGGAATGGCGAACGACAGAACCAGCGCCAGGATCCCCAGACGTTTCATGACGCGGGCTCCTCCGACTCGATTCGCCGGGTCCTCCGTGACCGAGGGACGTGCGCCAGGGTGCGGCCTCGGAGAGGGAATGAACCCACCGGTGTTCGGGAAGATGATAGTCTAGGAGCCGTCCCTGGCGCTCCCCGGTCGTGGACCAGTGCCGGCCTTGCCCCGACACGCGCGCGGTCGCAGGTCGTTCCGAGGGCTCGGTCGGCTCGAGCAGTCGATGCGCGTGACGTTCGACGCCGGCGATGTCTCGGCCGGAGGGTCGCCGGAATCGTCGACCTTTGGACCAGGGCTTGTGTGAATGCACGCGGGTCGGACACGGTGCGTCCACTTGCGCACCGGCGTTTCGGCGGCCCAATCATGAAGCCGATCAGCAGGGTCCGCATGATGACTTCGACCGGGCGTGCGAAGTGGGCGACGAGCAGGTCCGCATCCCCAGCGTGGTGCGCGTCTGGCCTGGGGCCCTGCGGGGCTCGTTTCGCTCTCCCGGGCCACGCCCAGGCGGCGGACACGCATCTCCCACCAATGAGATCTTTGATGTCCTTGAAGCTACGGCGCCCCCGCGCCAGTCCATTTCGCTGCGGCCCGCACGGCCCACCCGAAGCGTTGCAGGCCGCAGGCGTGTTCGGACTCGCCCGCCGGCATTCGGGCACGGATCCGGGAGACATTGCATCCAGGATTGCCAGCCGGCTACGCTCCGCAAGCGCACTGCGGTATGGCTCGGCCATTCTCGTGCGGGCCGACCCGATGACGTGCGCACGTCCACCTGCGTGCGAACGCTCGGGACTCACGACGTCCTGACCCTTGAAGGAGGCTCCATGCACACGGTGTCGTCAGGTTGGCTCCCGGCGCAGGCCGATTTGCGGCCGTGGGGCGCGATCGTACTCGCGAGTCTTCTCCTGTGCGGCTGTGGACGGAGTTCGGAGCGCGATCAGGAAACCGCCGCGAAGACACAGGAGCCCGCTGCCGACGAGCCGGCAGCGCCGGAACGCGCCCTCGAACCGGGCCACCGCAAGATGCTGGAGGCCCTGGCACAGCTTGCGGAGCGCGTCCCGGACGAGCATCCCTACCACGGCACCCGGGCGGCCCGCCAGCTGCACGAGCGTCTGGCGAACCTGCCGGAGAGCACGAGCAGCTTCGACCGCTGGGAGCTTCAGTTCCTGGCCGGGCAAACCGCGCTCGATGGAGGCAACCCCCGGGTCGCGATCGAGCACCTGTCCGAGGCGCATCGCCTTGTTCCGAGCGACCAGCTGGACAGCCCCATCGGGGTCTACACGCGATTCCGTCTCGGCGTCGCCTACATGAGGCTGGGGGAGACGGAGAATTGTTGTCAGCGTCACACGTCGGAGAGCTGCATCGTGCCGATCCAGGGTGGCGGCTTGCACACCAAGCTGGAGGGATCCGAGTCAGCCATTCGAATGTTCACGCAGATCCTCAGCAGTGCGGACGATCCGGACCTGCGCACGACGACCACATGGCTCCTCAACATCGCGTACATGACGCTCGGAGGCTATCCCGATCAGGTCCCCGAGGAGTACCTCGTCCCGACCACGGTCTTCGAGTCCAACGTGGACTTCCCCCGATTCAGGAACGTGGGACCCAAGCTGGTTCCGAACACCTTCAATCTGTCCGGCGGAGCCATCGTCGACGACTTCGACGGCGACGGCTATCTCGACATCGTGACGTCGACCTGGGACCCCACGGACCAGTTGCACTTCTTCAGGAACGACCGTGACGGGACCTTCACCGACCGGACCGAACAGGCGGGGCTGCGCGGGCTGTACGGGGGCCTGAACATCAAGCAGGCCGACTACGACAACGACGGTGACCTGGACATCATGGTTCTTCGAGGCGCGTGGATGCGCCGGTACGGACAGCAGCCGAACTCGCTGCTCCGCAACAACGGGGACGGCACGTTCACGGACGTGACCTTCGATGCCGGGCTCGGCGAGGTCCACTACCCGACGCAGACGGCCGCATGGGGTGACTACGACAACGACGGCGACGTCGACCTCTACATCGGAAACGAGACTTCCACTCAGGTGGATCGGGATCTCTACTCGGGAGAAGAGAGCTCGGACACGGGTCTGAGGGCTCCCTGCCAGCTCTTCCGGAACAACGGCGACGGGACGTTCACGGACGTCGCTGCCGCGGCCGGGGTGGAGAACAACAGCTACACGAAAGGTGTCGTCTGGGGCGACTACGACAACGACCGGTTCCCCGACCTCTACGTCTCGAACCTGATCGGGCCGAACCGGCTCTACCGCAACAACAAGGACGGCACGTTCACCGACGTGGCGCCGCAGCTCGACGTCACCCGACCCACGGTCGGCTTCCCGGTCTGGTTCTGGGACTTCGACAATGACGGCGTCGTGGATCTGTTGGCTTGCAGCTACACGGGTCGCATCAACTCCGTCGCGGCCTACTATCTGGGTGGGTCGCCGGAGGTCGAGCCGGCCTGCCTGTACCGCGGTGACGGCCACGGCGGGTTCGAGGATGTCACGCGAGAGCAGAATCTGATTCTTCCGATGCTGCCGATGGGATCGAACTTCGGTGATGTGAACGACGATGGCTACCTCGATTTCTACCTGGGCACCGGCGATCCGAGCTACGAGAGCCTGATGCCCAATCTCATGTTCCTGAATCGAGGCGGCGAGGGTTTCCTCGATGTGACCATGGCGGGTGGCTTCGGCAATCTGCAGAAGGGACACGGGGTGGCTTTCGCCGACCTCGACAACGATGGCGATACGGACGTCTATCAACAGATGGGTGGCGCGTTCAAGGGTGACGAGTACTACGACAGCCTCTACGAGAACCCCGGTTTCGGCCACCACTGGATCGGAGTCCGGCTCGTGGGGGTTCGATCGAACAGGTCGGCGATCGGCGCGCGCATTCATGTCCAGATCGAGGAAGACGGCGAACTGCGCTCGATCTACAGACACGTCGACAGCGGTGGCAGCTTCGGTGCCAACCCCCTCCGGCAGCACATCGGCATTGGCAAGGCCACCCGGATCCGGGCCCTCGAGGTTTTCTGGCCCACCACCGGCCGCACCCAGACCTTCGAAGACGTCGCGGTCGATCAGACGATCCGGATCGTCGAAGGCGAGGATCGCTACACGCGGCTGGAACTCAGAACGGTTCACTTCTGACCGCGGGCCCGTCCACGACCTCGCGGCGCCAGGATGAGCGGGCTCGCCGGCTTCACCGCCGGCGTCCGACCAGCTCGAGATCGACGAGTTCCGTGGTTTCCTCCGAGACCAGCCGACCGGCGGGCATGCCGTTTTCGTCTGTGGTCCCGCCTTCGAAGTGGGCATAGAGGCGCAGCATCCCGCAGCGGCCGTGCCAGACGAACACCCGGTCCGCGGAATCGAAAAACGAGGAATCGATGCGGATGCGGAAGCCGGCCTTCCTCCCGGCCGGCAGGTTCAGGGCCTCTTCGCCCTGGCGCGGATCCTCATGGCTGCGGCTTGACGCGATCCCCGTAGCGCTTGGTGATTTCGTCGTGGATCTGATCCGGCGAACGGCCGAGCAGGAGAAGATCCTTCACCATGGACTGGATGCGGTGTGACGCATCCGCGTGGCATTCCGCAACCGGCAGCTCGCAGTCCGGTTCCGGGCACTGCAGGCCGGCGACGATGTATTCCTGGGACGCCGGGAGCGCGTACGTGCAGCCGGATCCAACGAGCTGTCTCTGGCGAGCCAGTGAGGCGGAATCCGCCGACAGGTTGCCGCCCACGAAACCCACGAAGAGAACACCCAGGGTGAACAGAACGAGCAAGATGCGCTTGTCGAGCTGGATCGTCACCGTCCTGCGGCTCTGCCCTGCAGGCCTGCCCCGCCGACTCATGGCCCACCTTCTCCTTCGGCCGGCGGCGGCCCCGGCGCTGGCTCCGCCGCCTGGCCGTCCACCGCGTCTTCCGCAAGGGCGTCGATCTGCTGCAGGAAAGCGCCCAACGGGTCGTCGTCCGGAATCCGTGGGCAACTGGATTCGAGCAGCGCGCGAATCGAATCCGGATGCACTGCCGACTGGACCATCTCCATCACCGTGTGCTTGACCTGGTGCGGCGCGGTGCCGTGGCACTCGAGAAGCGTGTTGTCACATCCCGGGGTGGGACACGAATAGCCGACGAGCAGGTACTTGTACTCCAGAGGCAGATCGTAGGCACAGGCCGGCGGCCGACTCCTCTGGCGCTCGTGCAACGCCTGGGTGCCGCGAACCAGACCCACCATGACGACGACCGCCAGCACCAGGGCGCTCGTCCAGGCAAGGCGGGCGTCGAGCACGACCGTGAGTTTCTCGTGCTGCTGGCCGTTTTTCCGCTGCCGGCGCATGGCTCCGATCGGACGTCGAGCAATCCCACGCCCGCCGGCGAGGCTGGCGGCACCAACCCCACACCCGTCGGGCACTTCGGAACAGGGGTGACGCCTGCAAGACTCTCTTGCGGGGGCGTCGAAGTCAAGATGGGCCCATGCCGCCTCGAGGCCCTCGGAGGGGACCGAGAAGACTCCACGAGGGCAAGGCGATGGATCCGGGAATGTCGGGCCATGCGCCGAAGCAGCCAACCGTGCTTGACATGTGTCAGCAGCCGACGACATGGCGCGCGCCCGAGGTGGCCCCGGATCGCGTCCCCCGGGCGGAAAGGAAGCACCCGATTCGCGCGCGGCTCGAGCTGGCCGAGGGATGATCCGCGGTGGACGAACCCGTGCTCTCCGGATGCCGGTTCGCCGGCGACCGCCTTCGCGACCCGGTCCACGGCCACGGTTGACGCCGGCGGCGATCCGGTCCATAATACCGCATCCTGTCAGCAGTTTGACCATGGTGCCGCTCCGCGTCCGTGGCGGGGCGAGGTCATGGCACCGGGCCTGCGTGCACCGCTGCGGCCCTGCACACGGGCTTTGTTTCTGGATCCCACGGGAGGTCGACATGCGATGTAGGGGGGAACTCTTTTCACTCCTCGCAGCTTGTTGTCTCGTCATCTCCGTCTTCACGTTGGCACCCGATCCGGCCGGTGCCGAACAAGTCCAGGAATCGCCTCTCTTCGACGAATCCCTGGACCTGGCGAAGGCACGCTTCGAGGGGAAGAACGCGTCCGGGGTCGCGCTCGCTGCCAAGAGTGGGACAAACGGGCCCAACACGCCCGAGAACTGGACCTTCATGGGCACGACGTGTTCCGGGGGTCAAACGTGCAACAACGCGCAGACGTGCGACGGCAATACGAGCTGCAGCAGCGCTGCGACGTGCAAGGGTTCGGGTCTGCCGACGTGCAGCACGGGCTCGAACACGTGCCAGGGCACGACGACGTGCACGGGTGCGACGACCTGCAACGGCGTGGGGGCGACGTGCCAGTCCACGTGCCAGGGCGTGGCGACCTGTGGAGGAGAGAGCACCTGTAACAACGCGAGCACCTGCAACGGTGCGGGCCTGACGTCGTGCACCGCGACGTGCAACCAGAGCATGGTGACCTGCAACGCGACGCAGACCTGCAACCCGGGGACGACGTGCGGCGGCGGCGGCGGGGTCCAGACCTGCAACTCCATCCAGACCTGCATGAACGATCCGGCCACCTGCACGGGCCTGCAGACCTGTGATGGATCGGAGACGTGCAGCTCCATCAAGACGTGCAATGTGATCACCTGCACCGGGACAGCCTCGTGCACGAACAGCAACACCTGCGCTCTGGCCACGTGCAGTTCCGGCCAGAACATCAACACGTGCAACGGCAATGAGACGTGCAACCTCGGTCAGGGTTGCCCGACGACGCCGCTGTTCGGCGTGCAGGTTCCCACACTTCAGACCTGGGCAGTCGTTGCCGTGTCCCTGCTGTTGCTGGGCATCGGAGTATGGCTGCTCCACAGGTGACGCTTGATCGTCGTGAAATGGCGCTGACCCTTCGAGGCGTCTCTGCATGAGGGCATGGGTTCGGCGCGCCTTTCGGGCGCTGCCGGGCCGATGCCCTCGCAGCTTCTGCGGCTCCAGGCCGCGGCGATCACGCATGAGCCGGTCGGGTCCGGATCGTGTAGGATCGACGTCGCCGGGTACAGATGCTCGAGCACTGTCGGGCTCGCCGGCGCGCCGAGCCCGCCAGCCGAGGCGCCCTCGCCGGAGCGCGCCATTCGGGACTCGAGGGGAGACGAGGGCTGAGCACGTCCAGATCAGACCGACCCGCGAGCCAGGGTGCGAGTTCCACACCCACGGCGGTCGTCGTTTCCGTTGCGCTCAC
>JBHHXQ010000175.1:0-7437 GCA_046757105.1 Candidatus Krumholzibacteriia bacterium | reverse complement strand
TCACACGCTGGAGCTTCACCGTCTCCGCCTGGCAGCGGAACTCCCCCGCCTCGATCTTCGAGAGATCCAGCAGATCGCTGATGAGCCTGGTGAGACGCTCGGCCTGACCCGAGACGATCTCCAGGAACTCCCTGCGATCGCCCTCGCTGAGATCGTGGGGTTGGTCCAGCATGATCTCCGTGAAGCTGCGGATCGACGTGAGAGGCGTGCGTAGCTCGTGGCTCACGTTGCTCAGGAAGTCGCTCTTCAAGCGGTCGAGCTCCTTGAGCTCCTCGTTGACCTTCTCGAGCTCCCAGGCCTTCTGGCGCAGAGCGGCCGTCCGCAACTGCACCACGTTCTCCAGGTGCTGGTTCTGGTACTTGATCGCATCCTGGCTCTGCTTGAGATCGTTGGTCATCTTGTTGAAGCTGCGCGAGAGGTCTCCGAGCTCTCCCAGCAGATCCTCCTCCACGGAGTGCTCGAGATCGCCGGTGGCGATGACGGCCGTTGCGCGCGCCAGCTTCTCGAGCGGCCCGGTGACCTTCCGCGACAGGAAACGCGCCGAGAGGAGCACGATGATCACGGCGCCCGCGCCGAGGAGCTGCAGCGCCAGACGCGTCTGCGCCAGAGTCTCCATCAGCGGCTCCAGGGACAGCCCGACGCGCACGGTTCCCCAGCGCACGGGCGTGCCCTCGACGCGCACGGCCACTGCGATGTCCAGGGCCCGCAGCCCCGATTCCGGCAGCTCGCCCAGGCGCTGGACGAGGGTGCCGTCCGCCTCGTGCGCCGCCCGGCTCACTGGATCGGTCAGGGACTGGCCCTGTCGCTCCGGCTGACCGCTGTACCCGGCAACGACGCCTTCCTTGTTCAGGATGATGACGTAGAGAACGTCTTCGTCGTGCGTGGCCGTCTCGGCCGCCTGCTGGAGAGAGACGTAGTCGTAGCTCAGCAGCGCGTTCTTGACGACCGAGGCGATGGAGGTGGCGATCGCCACACCGCGCATCTGGGTGTGCCTGAGCAGGATCGTCGATTGTCGCTGCTCCACGATGAGGATCACCATGGCCATGAGCGTCACCACGATGACTCCGAAGGAGAGCATGAAGCGCCCCTGAAGTCCCAGGTCGCTGAACGGCCGCAGGAGTCTCGACATCCTGGCCCGAACCATCTACTCCGCCCCCTCCGGTGTCTGGCGCTCGGTGAGCAGCCAGATGTCCTCCATGGCGATGTCTCCGATACCCATGGGTGTGAGGTGGACGCCGCGCACCGCGTCCTGGATGGCGATTGCGCTCAACGGATGAAAGAGGGGCACGATCGGAGCGTCCTGGAGAATGATGCGCTCGGCCTCACGATAGACCGCCATCCTCTCCAGGGAGTTCCTCGAAGCGCGTCCTCGCAGCAGCAGCTCGTCGACGTCGGGGTTCGCGTAGCCGGTGAAGTTCGCGGATCCATGACGATGGCCGATCGGATACAGAAACGAGTCCGGATCCGGGATGTCGGCGACCCACGTCACGGTGAAGCACTGGATGTCCTGCGCCGTGAGCCGGCGGCTGAACTCGAGCCAGCTCGGCGTCTCGGTCTCCAGCTCGAAACCGACGGCCGCGACCTGCCGGAGGATCTCCTCGGTGAGGCGACGCGACTCCTCGGTCTGGTTCGCGGTGGTATGCACGATCCTGGGCAGGCCCCTTCCACCCGGGTATCCCGCTTCGGCGAGCAACGTGCGGGCGCGCCCGGGATCGTACTCCAGAAGCTTGGATTCCGGCGTGTAGCCGGGCATGCCCGGCGGCAGGATCCCGTTGAGCGGGATCCGCACCATGTCCCCGTTGCGCAGCATCGCGTCGCGATCGATCGCCATCGCGAAGGCCGCGCGGACGCGGCGGTCGTCGAAAGGCGGATGATTGTGGTCGAACCCGATGAACGTGAGGCTGAGCTCCTGGCGGGTCAACACCTGCGTATGCGGACGGCCCTGGAACTCGGCCAGCCTGCCGTCCGGAACCAGGACTGCGCTCAGCCGGCCGGCAAGAAAGGCCTCGGCGGCGTAGTCTCGCGAGTTCTCGTCGCGCAGCTCGAACACCAGGGAATCCAGAAGCACGCGCTTCATGTGGTAGTCCTCGTAGGCCGTCAGAACCACGCGCTCGCCCTCGACCCAGTCCGCGAATCGGAACGGACCGCTGCCCACGGGGTGCCGCGCGAACTCGCCCGGTCCCACCCGTTCGACGTAGTGTCTGGGAACGACGCGGGCGGGATCGGAAGCCAGAACCGCCAGAAACGAACCGAAGGAACGGTCCAGCTGGATCCGCACCTCGTAGGGGCTCGGCGCCGCCAGCCCGACGATGGAAGCGGTCTTCCGCGTCGCGTAGTCCAGGCACCCCTCGATGTGACCCAAGTACTCGCGGGCCAGCGCACTCTCCTGCGGCGGAAGGTCGAACACCCGGGTGAAGGAGTAGACCACGTCCTCGGACGTCACCTCGGTGCCGTCGTGGAAGCGCACCCCGCGCTTGAGCTGGAACGTGTAGACGCGGCCGTCGGGAGAGATCTCCCAGCTTCCGGCGATGCACGGCATGATGTTGAGGTGTGCATCGAAGCTCAGAAGCCCGTCGAAGATCTGGTTGACGATGCTGGCTTCGTAGACGTCGTCCAGGCACGCGGGGTCGAGGCTCGCCGGTGCATCCTGCGCCATGCGAAACGTGCCGCCCCGGCGCGGCTGCACCTGCTGCTCGAGGAGCGACGCTTCGCCGCCGTGCGTGCAGCCACCCGACGCCGCGAGCGCCGCCGCCAGGACCCCCCACGCGACCGCGCGCGCCCGTCGTTCACCACCGCATCCTCCGACCCGGACCGCGGAAGCGTCACGCCCTGAGTGCCATGTACGGAAACGAGGTGTCATCATGAAACATGCTGCACAAGAGAAGGGATCGCAGAACTCGCCGACGGTCAGCAAGGATCGCACCATGGAAACACGATATGGCGTCGGGACGGCGTGAGCGGCACGTTGGAACGGAGCGTTGCGTGGTGTGGAAGCGGCCGGGAGGCTCGGATCGCGCGGCACCGGAAAACGCCGGGGGTCACGAAATGCCGCGGGCCAGGTTCTCGAAGCGGGTGTACTCGGCGAAGAACTTGAGCTTCACTTCACCGATGGGGCCGTTGCGCTGCTTGCCGATGATGACCTCGGCCACACCGCGCACGTCCTCGGAACAGTCGCGATCGTACACCTCCTCGCGGTACAGAAAGAGCACGACGTCGGCGTCCTGCTCGATGGCGCCCGACTCGCGCAGGTCCGAGAGCATCGGGCGGCGGGTTCCCCCGCGCGACTCGACGGCGCGCGACAGCTGCGAGAGCGACACGACCGGGACGTCGAGCTCCTTGGCCAGTCCCTTGAGCGCCCGCGAGATCTGGGAGATCTCCTGCTGGCGATTCTCCACCTTCGTGGCGCTCTGCATGAGCTGCATGTAGTCCACGACGACCAGCCGCAGGCCCTTCTCCATCTTCAGGCGTCGCGCCTTGGCGCGCATCTCGAGGACGTTCATCCCCGGCGTGTCGTCGATGTAGACCGGCGCGCTCGTCAGCAGGCTCGCGGCCTTGGTGAGGTTCGGCCACTCGTGCTTCTGGATGATACCCCGGCGCAGCAGGTGGTTGTCGACGCGCGCCTCGGAACACAGCATGCGCAGCGCCAGCTGCTCCTTCGACATCTCCAGGCTGAAGACGGCCACCGGCAGCTTGTTGTCGATGGCGACGTTCTGCACCACCGACAGTGCCAGGCTCGTCTTCCCCATCGACGGGCGCGCCGCCACGATGATCAGGTCACCGTTGTGCAGGCCGGCCAGCAGCGCGTCCAGGTCGTCGAATCCGGTGCGGATGCCGCTGATGGCGTCCGGGTTGTGGTGCAGGTTCTCGATCTCGACGAAGCTGTCGCGGACCACGTCCTTGATGTGCACGAAGCCGTCGCGCAGCCGTCCTTCGCTGATGGCGAAGATGTTCGACTGCGCCTGATCGAGCAGCTCGTTCGTCGGCAAGCGGTCGGCATAACCCTCCGCGACCACCTCCTTCGCGGTGCTGATGAGCCGGCGCGACAGGTATTTGTCGAAGACGATGCGCGCGTGGTACTCGATGTTGGCCGCCGTGGCCACGCTGTCGAGAAGCGCCGACAGCGTCACGGCGCCTCCCACCGCCTGCAGGCGGTCCATCTTGCGTAGCTCGTCGGTGACGGTCACGATGTCGACCGCCTCGCCGCGCTCGAACAGGTTGATGGCCGCCTGGAAGATCGTCCGGTGGGCTGCCTTGTAGAAGCAGTCCGGCGTGAGCAGCTCGATGGCGCGCGGCAGCGCCTGCGGTTCCAGCAGCACGGCGCCGAGCACGGCAACCTCGGCCTCGAGCGAATGCGGTGGGACGCGTCCGGCTGCGGCGCGGTCCAGAGTTTCCATCGACGTGCTCCACACAGGCAGTCACGACCCAACCCACGCACTGTTCCGCTGAAGAAACCGTGGGCCGTCGCAAAGTCCGGGAACCGTGAAGCTTCCGGAGGAGGGCACGAGGATTGTAGCGCGGCAGGCAAGCCGGAATCAGAGTTTTTTGCGCCGCGCGTCGTATTCACGACGCACGTTCTGGATATCTTCCCAAACCGGCCGTGTCCATCGGGGGTTACGCAGCAGCGCGGCTGGGTGATACGTGGGGAAAACTCGGATGCCCGCGTAGTGCCGCTCGCCCATCCGCATCTGCCCCATCGACTCGTTCGTCCGCAGCAGCGTCATGGAGGCATGACGCCCGAGCGCGCAGATCACGCCCGGCTGCAGGAGGCGCAGCTGGCGCTTCAGGTACGGCTCGCAGGCTGCGATCTCGTCCGGCTGTGGGTCCCGGTTGTTCGGGGGCCGGCACTTCACGATGTTGGTGATGAAGACGTCCGGGCGCCTGAACTGCACCGACTCGATGATCTTCGTGAGCAGCTGGCCGGCACGCCCCACGAACGGCTCGCCCTGGGCATCTTCGTCGGCGCCCGGACCCTCCCCGATGAAGACGATCCGCTCGAGCGAGTCCACGCCTGCCGCGGGCGAGCCCGACCCGGAGGCGGCGCCACCGGGCCCGCTGGCGCCCTCCGCCGGCCTGGCGCCGGCGCCCGCCTCGGAGGCCGTCGCTTCCGTCCCGACGCCCGCGCCGCGCGCGCCCGGCACCAGGAGGCGGATCCGCTCGCCCAACTCGATGCGCTGTCGCAGGTAGCGGCACAGCTGGTCGAGGGCTCCGGTGTCGATCAACGGTGTGCACCTCCCCCTCGGAGCGTCCTGGCCCGCGCGCCCCCCCGTCAGGTTCGAGCCTGCTCGGTGCGGCGCAGGAGCTCGGTCTCGACCGCGTTCAGGATGATCTCGGCGACGGCGGGCTTGTCCAGCACCGGCGTCTGCAGGACCAGGCCCTGGGCGTCGTAGATCCACACCTGGTTCGTGCGGGCCTCGGGGCCGGTGCCGTCACCGACCCGGTTCGCCACCACGAGGTCGAGTCGCTTGCTCTCCAGCTTGCGCCGCGCCTCGCCTTCCGGATCGCCGGTCTCGAGCACGAACCCCACGAAGAACCGCTCGCCCTTCATGGCCCCGAGCTCGTCGAGGATGTCCGGCGTCGGCTCGAGTTCCAGCTGCGCGGGGCGCTTCGTGCGCTTGATCTTGGAGCTCGAGATCTTGCGCGGGCGGTAGTCGGCGACGGCCGCCGCCATCAGCAGGACGTCCGCCTCGGTCACCCACGCGCGCGAGGCCTGCAGCATCTCCTCGGCCGACTCGACGCTCCGGAACTCCGCGATGCCCCCGGGGGCGGTCTCGCTGCTCGGGCCGCTGATCAGCAGAACTCGCGCGCCGCGCTGCGCGGCCCCAGCCGCCAGCGCGTACCCCATCCGTCCGCTCGACCGGTTGCCCACGTAGCGCACCGGGTCGATCGCCTCGTGGGTCCCTGCCGCCGTGACCAGCACCGTGCGGTCCGCGAGCGGGCTCCCGGTCACGCCCCGCTCGCTGGGAGCACGTTGCGCGCCGATCGCGGCCCCGTGGCTGCGAGCCGACTCCTCGTGACCGACGCCCGGGAGCTCCCGGCGCACCGCCGAGAGGATGGCGTCCGGCTCGCTCATGCGTCCTTCGCCCTCCCAGCTGCAGGCTAGCCCACCGCGCTCCGGATCGACGAAGTGGTATCCCAGCGCGCGCAGCGCCTCCACGTTGTGCTGGTTGATCGGGTTGCGCCACATGTGTTCGTTCATCGCCGGCGCGATGAACGCCGGCGAGGTGACCGCGCTGATGAAGGTCGTCACCACGTCGTCGGCGATGCCGGCGCGCAGCTTGCCCAGGAAGTTGTACGTGGCGGGAGCCACGATCACCAGATCCGCCCACTCGGCCAGGTCGATGTGCTCGACCGCGCCCACGTCCAGGACGCGCTCGAACGTGCTGGTGACCACGCGGTTGCCGGAAAGTGTCTCGAACGTGAGCGGGGCGACGAAGCGCTGCGCCGCCTCCGTCATGACCACGACGACACCAGCGCCGGCCCGGACCAGCGCCCGCGTCAGATACGCCGACTTGTAGGCGGCGATGCCTCCGGTCACGCAGAGCACGACCCTCTTGCCCTGCAACGGGTCGTGCGCAGCGGCGTCTTCAGGTTGTCGGGGGCGTTTGCTCATTCTCCGGGATCTCGGAGGTTTCGGGGATCGAGTTCTGATCGTCCAGGTAGACAAAGTCGACGTCGCCGCGCGACACACGACGCAGCGCCCGGCTCGTCACCTTGTCCTTGGACTCGTCCCGCCCGACCATGCGCATGACACTGTTGATCTTCCGGGCCTCGCGCGCGGCCACGACGACGGCTTCATACTTGTTGTGGATGACGGTTGTTACTTTTTCGACAGGGACATACGACATACGATTCCCTCACCCGATGCGGGCGGGTCGACCTCCATCCTGGCTTCTGAAGACTCCCCAAACCGGGTCGCGAAGAGCTCGACCCCTCGCGACCACCTTGCGTTGCAGCCGATGGGCTGCCGCCTACGGCCCGAACGGCCGGGCCGTCTCCCTCAGGTACTCTGCGACGATGTCGGCGCCGCCCGAGGCGTCGACGATACGCTCCCGCCGCAATCCCTCGCTCCGGAAGACCGCATCGAGATCCGCCTGCGTGTCCTTGACCACGTCGTTGACGACGATGTAGTCGTACTGTGACATGCAGCGGATCTCCTCCGGAGCGCGCATCAAGCGCTGCCGGATCGTCTCCTCGGTCTCGGTGCCGCGTCCGCGCAGGCGCTGCTCCAGAACGTCGATGGACGGCGGCAGCAGGAACACCAGCACCGCCTCGGGCAGCCGCCGCTTGATCTGCAGGCCGCCCTGCACGTCGACATCGAGCAGGACGCTGCGACCCGCGTCCAGCGCCGACCTCACCTCGGGCTCCAGCGTGCCGTAGAGCGCCCCGTGCACCTCGGCGTGCTCGAGGAACTCGCCGGCGGCCAGACGGCGGTCGAAC
>JBHHXQ010000174.1:0-7437 GCA_046757105.1 Candidatus Krumholzibacteriia bacterium | reverse complement strand
TGTGAACGGCGTGGACACTCACCGTCAACGGTGGCGACACTCGCCGATCGCAGGCCGCAGGCACAGCCCGGATGCGGGCCTCGCCCGCCCGTGCGGTGCCCCCAACGCGGCCGGGTTCAGACGCGGGCGGTGGAGGATCGTCGGCGGAACGAACTCAACGAGGTTGCCCGGCGCTCCTGGGGGCAGAGACGAGCGAGGTTCCCCAAGGGCAGAAGCGCCATCCATGCGATGCCGCATCTCCTCAGGACGTCGAACTCCTGCGCAGGCTCTCGAAGCGATCTTCCGGATCGAAGGACACGCAGGCCGGCCATGATTCATCCGGTGAACGGCCGGGCAGTCGCTGTTGGCGACACTAGGGACCGGGCGCCTCGGCACCGGGGGCGTCGTAGGGGCGGCTGTCCTGGTAGAGCTGCAGGCGCGACTGGATCGCCCGCGCGAGGGCAGCCTGGTCGGCCGCCGTAGCGAGCGCGATGGCGCGGCGTGCAGTCGCGGCTGCTTCATCGAAGCGACCAGCGCGCGCGTACGCGGCTGCCAGCGTATCGAGGTACGGCGGCTCGCGGTAGCCCGTCATGCTGCAGGCGCGCTCGGCCAGCTGCACCGCCTCGGCCGCGCCGCCCAGCGACGGATCCGCATGTGTCGCGAGGGTCCGCGCCAGAATGTTGGCCACGGCCGGCCAGGCCGGCCGCACCTGCAGCGCCTTGCGCAGGTTCGCCACCGCCTCGCGCATGCGGCCCAGCCCAGCTAGCACGACCCCGAGATTGCCGTGCGCGTCCGCGCGCCCCGGCTCGAGCCGCACCGCCGTGGACAGCGAGGTCACCGCCTCATCGAGCCGACCAAGCTGCGCGAGCGCCGCCCCGAGATTGGCGTGCAGCTCTGCACGCTCGGGATCTCCACGCAGCGCCTTGCTGTACACAGGCACAGCCTCGGCGAACCTGGTCTGTGCGGCGAGCGACAAGCCCAGATTGTTGAGCCACTGCGCATGCTCGGGATCCGTCTCGAGCAGCTTGCGGTAGTGGTGCTCCGCGTACCGCGGAAAGCCCGCGTCCATGAAGTCCAGTCCCATCGAGGTCAGGTACTCGAAGAAGCCCGGCGGTGTACTCCAGCGGCCCACGAACGGCACGGCCAAGTCACGCAGCTGATCCCCCGGAATTCGTAGCTTCTCCACGTCGGCGATCACCTCGTCCACCTCGACCGGGCCCTGATAGATGGCGGCCACCCAGCCCTCGGGATCGATCAGGAGGCTGGTCGGAATGGGGAACGGACGCAGCGGGTACAGCAGCGCGCCGTGCAGAAGCTCGATCAGGTCGAGGATCTCGCTACTCCCCGATCCCGAGAGGAACGGAAACTGGACCTCGTCGAGCAGCTTCCTCGCCGTCGCCGGGCTTCCCGCGGTGTCGGTGCCGACGCCGTCGAGGCTGAGTGCCACGACGCGCAGACCGCTGGCGCGCAGATCCTGCTGTCGCGTGGCGAACTCGCGCAGCTCCCGCTGGCAGGGTTTGCACCAGCTCGCCCACAGGTTGAGGAGCACCGGATGTCCGGCCTGTTCGTCGAGTTTGTGCGCGCGGCCATCGAAGTCGGTGTAGCGGATGTCCGGCGCAGGGACACGCGCGGCCAGGAAGGCACGAGCCTCGGGCTTCGACTTCGGTGGCTCGATTCTCGAAGGCTCGAGTGCGAGGTCGCGGGCCGGTGGTGTCCACGCCTGGGCGCTCCCACTCCCCTGGACGAGGCGATGGAAGGCGTCCACCTGCAGGTTGCGGAACTCCTCCGCGTCGCCACCGGGCCAGCGCACGACCACGCGCTCGACGTCGACCGTCCCGCCGAGCCCGAAGTGCAGCCACTTGCTCGATTGACTCAGGAAGCCGTCTCCGGCGCGCAGCGTCCGCCGACGCACACGCTCTCGCTCGCCGGACATGTGCACCTCGACGCGCGCTCCGATTGCATCGCGGTTGCACGACCTTCCGACGAGGCGCACCGCCAGGAAATGATTCCCGGCGGACGCATCGTTGCGCATGAAGCGAAGCCGCGGCCCCGTGCGGTTCGACGTCCACAGGTCCACATCGCCGTCGTGGTCCCAGTCGACCAGCGCCACCGCGCGGCTATCGGAATCGAAATCGAATCCGGATGTCGCCGACACGTTGGCGAAGCGCGCCCCACCCGTGTTCAGGAACATGCAGTTGCGCTCGTGACCGCTCCACCCACTTCCCTGACGCAACATGTGCCGCAACGTCAGGATACTCTCGTGGTAGTCCTGGGCGAGCTCGGGGCTCACGGCCTCCAGGGGTGAGCGCGACACCACGTGCCGCCAGTAGAAGCTTCACAAATCGCCGGTGTCTTCACCGGTCACGTAGCCGTTGGCGACGACGAGATCGTCCCAGCCGTCGTTGTTGATGTCGACGAAGTTGGAACTCCATGCCCAGCGGCCCATCGTCACCGCGGCCTCGTCGCTCACGTCGTCGAAGGTGCCGTCCCCCAGGTTCCGGAACAGCGAGTTGCCTCGCGCCAGCCGCTGATAATGCGACTTCGTTTGTGGCGAAGCCGTCTCCTGGAACTGCCGCTGGTACGTAATGCGCCCGCCCGCGGACGAGAACATGTTGCTCACGTAGAGATCCATCCAACCGTCGTGGTTGTAATCTGCCCAACTCACCGACATGCCGGAGGCGATGTCTTCGACACCGGCGGCGGCGGCGACATCCACGAAACGACCGCCGTCGTTGCGATAGAGGTTGTTGCGGCCGAAGTCGTTGGCGACGTACAGGTCGACGTCGCCGTCGTTGTCGTAGTCCTCCCACGCGGCCGCGTAGCTCCAGCGCCCGTTGTTGGCGTCGAGACCGGTCTCACGCGTTGCATCCACGAACCTCCAGTCGCCGTCGTTGCGCAGCAGAGCGTTCGCGCCGCCGTTGTTCGCGTCGTGGTACGGCACCGGGTGCGGGAGCTGACCCATGTTCTTGTTCGTGTCGGCGAAGTAGCGACAAACGTAGAGATCGAGGTCGGCATCTTCGTCGTAGTCCGCTGCCGCGATCGAGAAGCCGATGGGAAGGTCGGGCCACCGCGAGCGCTCGCTGAAATGGCCGGCACCGTCGTTGGCCAGCAGAATCACCTGGTCGTCGGTCGTCACGGCGAGATCCTGATCCCCGTCGTTGTCGAGGTCGACCAGCAGCGCGCTACGCGTCGTTTCGATCCAGTCGACGCCCGCCTCGGCCGACATCTCCGTCACCGTCCCATCGGGCTCGTGCACCAGGAGCCGGTTGGGAAGCCCGCCGCCCTGGCACACGTACAGGTCGTCCAGGCCGTCGCCGTTCACGTCGCCCACGGCCAGCCCCTGCATTCCCTCGAAGTCGAGCGCGACGCTGATGTCGACACGCTTCAGCCAGTGGTGGATGCTCGGAAGCAGCTGCTCCTCGTAGATCGGCACCCGTGAGAGGACCGAATTGGTGCAGTCGGAGAAGAGCGTTCCGCTCGCGCTGCGGGCGCTCACCTCCTCGTAGTCCAGAACGTCGATCGAGCGCAGGCGTGGTGACGCGGCATCCGCGGTCCAGGTGCACCGCCAGGTGGCGTTACGTTCGATGCTGCCGCCTGGGACGTGCCCGCTGGCGCTGAAGTAGACCGTCGCGGCGGTCGTCGTCTCGGACGTCTCGATCCGCACGACCTTCGTCTTCGTGTGGACGTCGGAAGCGTCTTCGAATCCCTGCGCCAGGGACCGCATCGCCTGGACGAGACCGCTCGCGCCGCGATGCGCGTCCGCGGACGAAGCCGCGAGCTGCCGTTCCGCGGCGCGGTGGACCGTGAGCCCCTCGTCCTCGAACACCTTGACACGGGCCTCGGGCCGCAGCGAAGCACAGCGGAAATTCGACGTCACGAGAGGAGACACGTGCGCGGCATCGATCTCGCGGGGGCTCTCCAGGAGATGGATGAGCTTCTTCAGGTGGCGGCCCAGGCGCTTGTTCCACACCTCCGTGTCCCAGCCGTCGGTGGTCGGATCGTCGATCTCGGATTGCTTCACGGTGTATGCCGGGAGACGACTCGGAAGGCTGGGCAGGCCGGACTCGCCTGCGCCGCCGACCGGCGGCACGGAGCGGCTTCTCGCCACCAGGTCTGCACGCCTCCAAGGCGGCGGCATCGGCGTGGCCGAGCGTGGCACCGGCGTCGCGACCTCTTCGGGCTGCGAACCTGCAGGCGGCTGCGTCTCATCGCCCCTCGGCCGGAAGACAAGCACGAGACCGACGATCAGCATCCCCACGACGCCGAGGGCGCCGCCCAGGATGCTGCGGCCGCGCCTCGAGCCCGCCGGACTCGTGGTCCGGTCATTGTGCGAGCGCGTCTCGTGATTCAAATGAAGAATCCTCTGCTGGGGCCAGTGCGACGCTCCGGGACGCGGTGTCTCCCCACGCCGCTGCAATCCTGCTACACGTTCGTGCCGGCCCGGAAACATGGATTCTACGCGTGGACGTGGCCCGAGTCCACCCGGGTCGTCTGCACGATCGGCGCACAGGACACGCGCCTCGAGCCGGCGTCAGCCTCTCATCGGACATTCCTGGTCCGGAAATCTGGCGCGGACGGTATCCAGTCATCGCCGGCGTCCCCGGGCCGTCGGGCCGCCCCGCGCGTTCACGTCCAGTGGTGGTGTACGCGATGGGGTGGTCGCCGTGCCGTCGGGCGGATGAGGGACGCTTCACGGCGTCTCGCCCTCGAGCTCGGCGGCAACTTCGACGACGTCCTCGACCGCGGCCTGCACGTGGCGGGCGTGGGTGCGGAAGCTGAGCACCGCGATGCGCAGCACGAACCGACCGTTCAACCGCGTGCTCGTCAGATAGACGTGCCGCCTCTCGTTCACGTGCTGCAGAAGCCGTTCGTTGAAGGCATCGATGTCCCCGGTGGCGGGTTTGTAGCGGAACGCCACCACCGAGAGCTGCGGCTCGTCCAGGCATTCGAACCCGGGCGTCGCGCGCAGCTCTTCGTATGCCCAGCGCGCCAGCTCCAGCTTCTCGCGCAGGTTGTCGCGGAACGCCTCGACCCCGAACAGCTTGAACGGCAGCCACACGCGCAGGCCGCGGAACTCACGCGAGAGCTCCGGCGAGATGTCCGAGAAGTTCACGGCGCCGTCCGGCAGCTGCAAATCCTGGAGGTATTCGGCGCTCAGCCGGTGCGCACGGCGCAGTGCACCGGGATCGCGCACGAGAAGACAGCCGTTGCCGTATGGCAAGAACAGCCCCTTGTGCGGGTCGAGGACGAGGGAGTCGGCCCGCTCCAGACCGGGGAGGAGCTCGTCACCACCCGGGACCATTCGGAAGAAGCCGCCGTAGGCGGCGTCCACGTGCAGCCAGAGGCCGTGACGCTCGCAGACTTCGGCGATCTCCGGTGTGGGGTCGATGGCACCCGTGTTCGTGGTGCCGGCGTTCGACACCACCAGGAACGGTCGCAGGCGTCGCGCGGAATCCTCGCGGATCGCATCTTCCAGCGCATCGACACGCAGACGCCAGCGCGAGTCTACCGGAATCTCCCGGATGTTGCGTTCGGGGAACCCGGCCAGGAGCGCGGCTCTGACCACGCAGTGGTGCGTCTCGGACGACACGTAGATCGTGCCGTCCAGGAAGTTCTCCGGAAGCCGGTTGCGCCGCGCCGTGACGATGGCGATGAGACTCGACAGCGAGCCGCCGCTGGTGAGCAGCCCGTTCGCTGCGGCCGGGTAGCCCACCAGCTCGCGAATCCAATCGATCGCGGTGAGCTCGATCTGAACGAGCGCCGGCGCCGGGTTCCACACACCCACATAGCGGTTGATCGACAGAGCCAGGTAGTCCGCGAGCGCCGACGCGTAGAGCCCGCCTCCCGGAATGAACGCCAGGTACCCGGGGCCCGCCGTCGTGAACGTCTTCGACGCCGCCCGTCCCAGCTCGGGCAGCAGCGCCTCCACCGCGACCCCTGTCTGCGGCGGCCGCTCACGGAACCCCGCCGCCACCTCGCCGGCACCTTCCAGGTCCCACGACGGCTGGGACTCGAGCGACTCGATGTGCTCGATCGCGAAGCGCGCGCACAGGTCCGTCACCCGCCGCATCTCCTGCGCGGACAGCTCGAGGTTCACCGGGTCACGAGGTGGCGGATTGCGGCCTGCGTCGTTCATGCGCGGTTCTCCATGCGGGCCACCGGATCCACCGGCGGCGGGGTGAGGGATGACGTCGCGTGATCGAACAGTCTCATCCTCGCCGTGATTCCTCGCTGCGCTCTGCGGCGCAGCCCGCTGCGGCCCTTTGCCGCGCGAGCGCGTCGTCGATCTCTTCCCGAACCCCATCGTCGTCTTCGACGTCTCTCCGGCGTTCGAGCGCGTCCATGGCCTCCGGTGTCGCGATGCGCCCGAGTGCCCAGGCCACGTGTCCGCGCACGAGCGCCGAGCCGTCGCCGAGCCGGTTGGCGAGGGCGGGCAGCGCCTCGGGTGCGCTCCAGTTGCCGAGCGCCACGGCGACGTTGCGGAGGAACCCTTCGTAGTGCGCGCGTCGGATCGCGGTCGTCTTGAAGCGCCGGTTCCACTCCGGGCGCGTCAGCCCCATGAGATCGACGAGCAGCGGGTTCAGGTTGCCGTCGCGAGGCTCGAAGCCCTCGACGCGCGTCGCCTGCGCGAAGCGGTTCCACGGGCAGACGTCCTGGCAGTCGTCGCACCCGAAGATGCGGTTGCCGATGCGCGGCCGCAGCTGGCGCGGAATGGGGCCGCGCAGCTCGATCGTGATGTAGGCGATGCAGAGCCGGGCGTCGAGCACGTAGGGCACCACGATGGCGCCCGTCGGGCAGACGTCGATGCAGCGCGTGCAGGTGCCGCAACGATTCTTCGCGGCTGGGTCGCCGTCGAGGTCGAGGTCGGTCGCCAACCCGCCCAGAAAGAACCACGAGCCGGAGCGCTCGCGGAGCAGGTTCGTGTGTTTGCCGCGCCAGCCGAGCCCGGCGGCCTCGGCGACTCCTTTCTCGAGCACCGGGCTGGTGTCCACGAACGGGTGCGTCCGGCAGCCGGGGGCCAGCCGTTCGACCGCGGCGCGCAGCGTCTCGAGGCGCGCGCGCACCTCGCGGTGGTAGTCGCGCCCCCAGGCGTAGCGGGAGATGGCGCCGCGCTCGGGGTCCGCCGAGACCTCGTGCGGTGTGAAGTAGGAGAGCCCTACCACCACGAGCGAGCGAGCCCACGGCAAGTACACCTGCAGATCGGCACGCCGGCCTTCCGGATCCTCCATGTAGCGCATCGTGCCGTGCATCCCGCGCTCGAGCCACGCCTGCAGCATCTCGGCCAGCGGCGCCGGGCGGACGCCCGTGACGCCGGCCAGATCGAAGCCGGCCTGATGCGCACGGGCGCGGATCTCGTCCGTGAGCGAAGCCATACGAGCATCCTAGCAGAAGCCGTTTCCGCAGCCGCCGGGGAGTGCCGGGCGCGCGGCCGGGTCGAAGTGCCGCCGGGGAGTGCCG
>JBHHXQ010000173.1:0-7446 GCA_046757105.1 Candidatus Krumholzibacteriia bacterium | reverse complement strand
GCCGCATAGCGCAGCAGCAGCAGTCCCCCCAGAGCCGCCAGCAGGATCGTCGTCCCGATGCGGCCAAGCACGGTGCCCAGGAGACCGAGCTCCAGCCGGCCCAGCGCGCCACCGGCACCGGGCCCGGCGGCCAGCTCCGCGATGGCGACCCCCAGCCCCGCGGCGCCGAGCAGGCGTGTCTGCAACCGCAGCGTTCGCTTGCGGCTCCACCGCGCCAGGGAGGCGAACCCGAGGACGGCGAGCGCGACGGGGACGAGGAGGGACAGAGCGCGGCCGAAGGCCGCGACGATGGCGTGTGCCGCAACGAGTCCCAGCGGTCCGCACGGATGCGACGTGGCCACGAGCGTGCTCCACTCCACGGGAGCCGGCCACTGCGTCGGTTCGTACACGAACCAGGAAACACACAGGAAGGCAAACAGCGCGGCCAGCGCCAGGCCACGCACGAAACGCTCTCCCATCACTCCACCCGACTTCGCCACCGCCACCCGTCCGAGCTCGTGACCGCGACACGCGCACCGACACCAAGCGCTCGGCGACTGTCGCAGATTCGCCGCCGACGCGGCAAGTGGAAGTACCATGATTCGACGTCTGGACGTCACGCGTGGACCGAGTGTGCGACCGGAGCGGGGCTCGAGGATCTCCAGACGCCGCCGGCGCCGGGATCATGTCCCTTCCGTCAGCGGATCGTAGGTGGCGAGGAACGTCTCGACGGAGCGCGTGGTCACCTGTCCCGACTGGAACATGGCGGAGCGCACCAGGTCGAGGCTGAACTCGGTTGTCGTCTTCATCCCGAGGATCAGGCACTCGGCCAGAGCGCGTTCGAGTCGCGCCAGTGCCTCGACGCGATCACGGCCGTGGACCACGACCTTGGCGATGAGCGAGTCGTAGTGCGGGCTGATCGTATAGCCCTGGTAGACGTGCGAATCGATGCGCACACCGATGCCACCCGGCATGTGCAGGAACTCCACCGTCCCGGGTGACGGCCGGAAGTCGTTGAGGGGATCCTCGGCGTTGATGCGCACCTCGACGGCGTGCCCGGTGAAGCGCACGTCGGACTGCTTGAAGCCGAGAGGCTCGCCGGCGGCCACGGCGATCTGCTCCTTGACGACGTCCACGCCGGTCACCAGCTCGGTGACCGGGTGCTCGACCTGGATGCGTGTGTTCATCTCCATGAAGTAGAAGGTGCCATCCTCTTCGAGCAGGAACTCCATGGTGCCGGCGGAGTCGTACCCGACGCTCAGCGCCCCGCGGATCGCCGTCTCTCCGAGCTTGCCGCGCAGCTTCGCATCCACGGCTGGCGACGGCGATTCCTCGATCAGCTTCTGGTGCCGGCGTTGCATCGAGCAGTCGCGCTCGCCCAGGTGGATGACGTTGCCGTGCGTGTCGCCGAGGAGCTGGATCTCGACGTGGCGCGGCTTGGCGAGGAACTTCTCGATGTAGACGTCGGGGTTGCCGAACGCCTTCTCCGCCTCCGCCCGTGCGGTCACGATGGAACTGCGCAGCTCGGCGTCGTTCTGGGCGACGCGCATGCCCCGCCCCCCGCCTCCAGCCACGGCCTTGACGATGACCGGAAAGCCCATGTCCGCGGCGCGATGCGCGGCCTCGTCGGCCGACTGCACCACGCCCGGGCTGCCGGGGACCACCGGGACCTGCGCCCCCTGCATGATCCTGCGGGCCTCGGCCTTGTCACCCAGGCGGCGGATGATGTCGGGCTGCGGGCCGATCCAGGTCAGACCGCTCGACTGCACGACGGACGCGAAGTGATCGTTCTCCGCGAGGAACCCGTACCCGGGATGCACGGCATCGGCGCCGGTGATCTCGGCCGCGGCCAGGATGCTCGACACCTTCAGATAGCTCTCGGCGCCCGGGCTCGGCCCGATGCACACGCTTTCGTCCGCGAACTTCACATGCAGCGAGTCGGCATCCACCTCCGAGTGCACGGCCACGGTGTCGATGCCGAGCTCCTTGCAGGCCCGGATGACGCGCAACGCGATCTCGCCGCGATTCGCGATGAGGATCTTCTCGAACATCGGCGGCAGTGTACCACGCCCTCGCGGGAGGAGAAGCGGGCGGCGGTGGTGGCTCCGGCGCCCCGCGCTGGACGAAGGGTCGGGGCGACCGCTCCCTGCGCGCGCCTCCAGCGCGCTCCGGTCGCTCGGCACGCGTCCTACTCCGGCCTCCATGCCTGCGCTCGACGGACGCGTGACGTCGCCCCGACCCTTCGTCCAGCGCGGGGTGCCTTCGAAGTCGCGGCCCGCATCGCGCGAAGGAGGGGGCGGATGGTGTCACACACGATCCGCATCGCAACCGCTTGCCCCTCCAGGCCCCCTTCCCCGCCAGCCGCACGAGCGCCGGGCCACGCTTCGTGGCGAGCGTCCGCCAAGAGCCTAGAAGGGGGCCTTGTCGTGCTGCGATTCGGCGGTGGTTTCGAAGCGGTTCCAGGACTGGTCGCTGGAGGCCTGGATGCCGCCCATGCGCAGCGACAGCTCGTGCGGGTTGGAGCTGGCGCGCAGTGCCTCGTCCGTGGTGATGCGGCTGTCGGACACCAGCTGCATGAGCGCCTGATCGAAGGTCTGCATGCCGTACTGGACGACACCATCCTGGATCGCCTGACGAATGAGCGCCGTCTTCTCCGGGTCGCGGATGTAGTCGCGGATGGTCGCGGTCGCCACCATGACCTCGACGGCAGGAACCCGCCCGGCACCATCTGCGGCACGGATGAGCCTTTGGGAGACGACTGCCTGCAGCGTGGAGGCGAGCAGGTAGCGGATCTCCTGGTGCTGATGCGGCTCGAAGAACGAGATGATGCGGTTGATCGTCTGTGTCGCGTCGATGGTGTGCAGCGTCGAGAGCACGAGATGGCCGGTGTCGGCCGCCGTGAGCGCGATCTCCATCGTGCCGCGGTCGCGGATCTCACCGATCATGATGACGTCCGGATCCTGCCGCAGGATGTGCCGCAGTGCCTCCTGGAAGCTCGCGGTGTCCGTGCCGACCTCGCGTTGCTGGACGAGGCAGCGGACGTCACGATGCAGGAACTCGATCGGATCTTCGATGGTGATGACGTTGAGAGGCATCGACTTGTTGATCTGCGAGATCATGGCCGCGAGCGTCGTGGACTTGCCGCTTCCCGTCGTGCCGGTCACCAGGATCAGGCCGCGCGGGCGCAGCGCCAGGTCGCCGACGGCCGCCGGCAGGTTGAGTTCCTCGATCTCGGGGATGTCCGTGGCCACGTGGCGGAACACCATGGAGACCGAGCCGCGCTGCACGAAGAAGTTGGCGCGGAAGCGCGCCAGGCCGGCGACGCCGAAAGCGAAGTCGACCTCCCGAGTGGTCTCGAAGACGTCGCGCTGCAGCGGCGTGAGCACCTGCTTGGCGACCTCTTCGATCTCGACGGGCTTGGGCGCTGGAAAGTCGAGCGGTGTCAGGAGTCCGTGCACGCGCGCCAGCGGTGGCGTTCCCGACTTGACGTGCAGGTCGGAGGCCGCCAGGGCGATCATGCGCTCCAGAATGGCACGGATCCTCAACGCTCGACCTCCACGAGCCACGCCGCGGAACGCGGTCCCGGTGGAAGGCCGTGCAAGAACGGCACCAGCGGCTGCGAGGTGGAACCGGACCAGACGCCGTCAAGCGGGCTTTTCGATCAGGAAGAGGGTCTGGCCGAACTCGACGGGCTGGGCGTTCTCGACCAGGACCTTGCGCACGCTGCCGGTCACCTCGGAGGCGATCTCGTTCATGATCTTCATCGCTTCGATGATGCAGAGCGTCTGCCCCGGTTTCACGTCGCTCCCCACGTCCACGAAGGGCGCTGCGTCGGGCGCCGAGGCCCGATAGAAGGTCCCGACCATCGTGGCCACCACGTGGACCAGGTTTTCGTCGTGGAGTCCGGCGTCGGCCGCGCCCGAGACCGCCTCCGGGTGGCTCGCGGCCGGCTGCGGCTGCGCCGCCGGCGCACCTGCCGAAACCGCGGCCGGCTGCACCATGGCGGCGCTGCTCGCGTACTTGGCGATGCGGATCTTGTTCCCCCAGCCCTCGGAGATCTCGAGTTCTGCGATGTCGCTCTTCTCGACCAGCCGGATGAGGTACTCGATGCGGCCCTTACGCATGAACACCTTCCTCGGTTCGGGCACGTGCGGCGCTCACGACACCCGCTCCATGTACTTGCCGGTCCGCGTGTCGATGCGCAGCACTTCACCGACCTCGATGAACAGCGGCACATGCACCACCAGACCGGTCTCCAGCGTCGCAGGCTTCACGGCGCCCGTGGCCGTGTCGCCTTTCACACCCGGCTCGGTCTCGGTGACACGCAGCTCGACGTGGTTCGGAATGTCCATCGAGATGGTCTCGCCGTCGATGCTCAACAGCTCGACCTTTTCGTTGTCGCGCAGGAAGAGCCTGGCGTCACCGATCACGCGGTCGTCCAGGGTGATCTGCTCGTACGTCTCGAGGTTCATGAAATGGTGCTGATCGGCGCTCGAGTACAGGAACTGGTACGGACGGCGCTCGGCGCGCACGTCTTCGAACCTCTCCCCGGCGCGGAAGGTCTCCTCCACCACCTGGCCGGTGCGCAGGCGCCTGAGTTTGGTGCGCACGAAGGCGCCGCCCTTGCCCGGCTTCACGTGCTGGAACTCCGTGATGCTCCAGTAGTCACCTTTGCGTTTGAGAACCATTCCGTTGCGGAAATCGGACGTGTTTGCCACCATCGACTCCTCAGGGTGCCGAGCCCGCGCCTGCGGGAATGATGCGCCTTGTAGCATACCCAGCGGGGACGCCGCAAGGTGCGTCTCAGGAGCGCTCCTGCAGCCCGGCGTTGCGCGCCAGGCACTCGAGCGCAGCTTCGTACCCGAGCGTTCCCAGGCCGCAGAGGCTGGCCACGCACACGCCCGCGAGAAGCGAGCGGCGGCGAAACGACTCGCGCGCGTAGATGTTCGAAATGTGCACCTCGATCGCCGGCAAACCGGCCGCGGCCACCGCGTCGCGCAGCGCCACGCTCGTGTGCGTCAGGCCGCCCGGGTTCAGGATCGCGCCGTGCGCCCCCGGCGCCTTCTCGTGCAGCCAGTCGATCAGCTCTCCCTCGCCGTTCGATTGGAAGAACTCCAGCTGCAACGCCGGCCAGCGCCACGCTCGGCGCCGCAAACGCTCCTCGACGTCGGCGAGCGTCTCCGACCCGTAGACCTCGGGCTCGCGCCTGCCGAGGAGGTTGAGGTTCGGACCGTTCAGAACCAGCACCCGGTGCGTCATGGGCAGGATCCTCAGCGTTTCAGCGACCGCACGTAGCGCAGAAAGCGTTCGAAGTCGGCGTCCCCGTGATGCGTCTGTTCCGGGGGCTCCGTTCCGGGCGGCGTCGCGTCGGTTGCCGGGGGACGTCCGATGTACGTGTGGCGGCGCGAACGCTCCTTCTCGCGCACCCCGCCTGCCAGGTCACGCAGATGGCCCGCCGTCTCCTGAGCCTGCTCCTGGAGATCCCGGGAGTCCAGCAGCCGCCAGCGCGCATCCTCCCGGGCTGGCGCCGCGGGCGGCTCGGACGCTGCCGGCGCCCGCGGCGTGACCTCCGGTGGCACCGGCCCCGCTGCCGGTTGCTCGCGGCGGTTGGTCCTCCAGGGGGTGCGGGCTCGATCCCCGCCAGGCGCCGCTGCAGGCCGGCGAGCCGCTCCGCCACCTCGCGGTGCTCGGGATGCCGGCGATGCAGGTCGTCGTAGATCGCCAGCGCCCGATCCAGGTAGCCCTGCGTCTCGTAGATGCGCGCCAGCGTCAGCGTCGAGAACTCGTCGTCGCCGGACGCAACGGCAGGGACGCCCGTCTCGCCGGTCAGCGCGTCCGGTTCGGCCTCGCCGCCGGACGCACCCGTCTGCGGTGCCGGTTCGGCCCCGGCGGTTTCGCCACCCAGGACACGCTCCTCCACCGAGCGGATGGGGCCGCGCCGGCGGACCGGCGAGACCACGAAGCGATCGGCGTCACGTTCCACGTGCCAGTCGCCCCCCGGCTCGGGTGGTGTCCCGGCCGGCGGCTGGTCGGCGGTCGCGGCAGCTTCCTGGTCCGGCGGTGCGGTCGGCGGCGCGCCGGGGGCTGCCGGCTGCGGCCCGGGTGGTTCCCAGCTGGGGTGCGGCTGGACGCGTCGCAGATCGATGACGGGGATCTCCGGCTCGGCCTCGGTGCCCGCACCCGTCTCGTCCGGCGCGGCGTCCGCGCGCCGATGTGGCTCGTCGTGGCCCCGGGCGGCAACGTCCCCGCCGGCGGCCGGGACGGCGGGACCGGGGGTGGTCCGCGGCGGGATCGCTTCGGGGGCCGGCTGCTGCGGAGCAGCCGGCCGGGCTGGCTGTGCGGCGCGGGCGCGTGCCGAGTCGATCTCGCGGTGAGCGCTCTCGAGCATCCGCAGCGCCGTGCGATCGTACGGGTCGATCTCGAGGATGCGCTCCAGGATCGCGGCGGCCTGCTCGAGCGCACCGCGATGGGCGGCCCGCTCGGCGCGGTACCGCATGGCGACCAGGTTGTCCGCATCCAGCTGCACCACGCGCGAGAAGATCACCTCGGCCTCCTCCTGGCGTCCCAGCTCCTGGTAGCAGCGGCCCAGGAGCACGAAAGCCGACACGTAGTCCGGGTGGAGCGAGGTTCCGCGCTGCAGAAGCTGGATGGCTTCCTCGACGCGTCCGGCGCGGCGGAACGCGTCGGCCAGCGGGGCGAAGGCGCGTGACCGCGGCGCCGCGCGGTACCTCTCGTGCAGACGTTCCAGGTCTGCCGGCGTCTGCGACACCTCGGGATCCCCTCCGGCTCGTCGGTTCCGGGCCTCGAACTCAGGATGAGCTCCGGGACGGAACCGATTGCAATACAACACTCAACGAACGTTCGAGGTGTTCTTCGTCGATGCGGTGTCCCATGCTCACCGTGCCAATGCGGGGTGTGAGCACGAAGCGCGGCAGGCCCTGGAGCGCCTTCTTGTCTCGCCTCCAGGCGCGCCGCAGCGTGCCCAGCGACGTCCGGCGCCGGGCCCGCACCGGCAGCCCCAGGCGCTGGAGAAGCGCCTGCAGGCGCTCCCGGAGCGGTTCCCGGGCCACGCCGAGCTCCTCGGCCAGCGCGCAGGCCACCAGCATGCCGAGACCCACGGCCTCGCCGTGCGCGAGCCCGGAGCGACCGTCGCCTTCGAGCGCGTGCCCGAGCGTGTGGCCGAAGTTGAGCGCCGCGCGCACCCCCTGCTCGCGCACGTCGGCCTCCACGATACGCGCCTTGATGCGGCAGCAGCGCGCCACCAGTCTAGCATCGGCCGCCGGGTGCCGTCCCAGAAGATCGGGCCTGCCGCGCTCCAGGTCGAGGAACAAGCGGCGATCCGCGATCATCGCGTACTTCACGACCTCGCCCAGGCCGTTGCGGCGCTGGCGCTCCGGGAGGCTGCGCAGGAAGTCCGTTCCGATGAGGACGGCGCGCGGCTGATGGAAGGCGCCGATGGCGGTCTTC
>JBHHXQ010000172.1:0-7528 GCA_046757105.1 Candidatus Krumholzibacteriia bacterium | reverse complement strand
CGTGCCGGGCGCCTTCGTCGCGCAGCGTCGCGCGACCCGCGTCGAGATCGGAAGCCGGCCTCGCCGGCAGCTCTCCGGACGCACCTGGCCCCATCGCGCCCGCCAGACGCGCCGCGCTCTCCTCGGCGAGCACGCGGCGCCGACGTGCGCGTTCCGCGGATTTCTGAACCCGCGTGTGGATCACGACCACGAGTGCAAACACCAGGATCGGCGGCAGGAAACCCCGCAGCAGCAGATCTTCCGCCGTGCGGACGGCTTGCACGACAAAGACGGCCGCGACCGCGAAGAGCAGCAAGCGTAGGACTCCGAGCCACGACGAGCGCCGATGCAATCGAGCTTCGAGCTCCCCGTGCATGCGCGCTTCGGCGAGTCGTTGCTGGCGAGCCAGCTGCGCTCGCGCCAGCCCTTGTGGTGCAGGCCGCTGCATCCCTGTTTCGAGCACGGACATGCTGCGATTCTAGCGGCGGTACCCGAACCTGCCCATGATATACTCGGGCGCGATTCCGCTTCTCTGAGGAGGGTTCGTGCCGCAGCCGATGCGTCCTCGGGGAGAACCGTCTCCGAGTCCCCGCGTCCTGGGGTTCGCCCTCGTCGCGGTCCTGGGCGCCGCAGCGGCGCACGCCACGCCGATCGCGCCGGCGCGGCTCCGCGCCCACGTGGAGTTCCTGGCCCACGACCAGCTCGAAGGACGCGGCGCCGGAACCCGCGGCCTGCAAGCGGCCGGGTCCTACATCGCCGCTCGCTTCGAGGAGATGGGGCTCACGCCGGCGGGTGACGACGACACCTTCTTCCAGTACTTCGAGGTCACGACCGGCGTCCAGGTGGTGGGTGACAACGCTCTTCGCATCGGCACGCAGCGCCTCGAGGTCGACCAGCACTGGCGGCCGTACGGTTTCTCCGACATCGGATCCCTGCGCGCGTCGCTCGTTTTCGTGGGCTACGGCATCACCGCTCCGGAGTACGACTACGACGACTACGCCCAGGTCGACGTCGAAGGCAAGATCGCCCTCGCGCTCGCGCTCGAGCCAGGACAGAACGACTCGACCAGCGTGTTCGAAGGCACGGTGAGAACCGTCCACTCCGATCTGCGCACCAAGGCGATGCACGCTCGGGAGCACAGGGCCGCCGGGCTGCTCGTGGTGATCGGACCGCTGTCCGAGGTCCCGAACCGGCTCGCACCCCTGAAGCCGGAAACCGGCTACTACCCGACCGGCATCCTGGCCGCGCATGTGGGGCGGGAGGCGTTGCAGCAAGCGCTCCCCGGCGTCGATCTCGAGGCGTGGCAGGGGCAGATCGACGCAGGCGGCCGGCCGGCCTCTCGCGGTCTCGAGAACACCGAGATCGACTGGACCGTGAGCCTCGAGAAGAAGCGCGTCCGCCTGCGCAACGTGGTCGGCCTCGTGCCGGGGGCCGACCCGCACCGTGCGGTCGTCGTCGGTGCCCACTACGACCACCTGGGGATGGGAGGGCCCGGATCGCTGGCACCGGATGCGGACGAGCCGCACAACGGCGCCGACGACAATGCCTCGGGCACCTCGGCGCTCATCGAACTCGCACGCCACTTCATGGAGCCCGGCGAGAAGCCGGCGCAAACGCTGCTGTTCACGGCCTTCTCTGGCGAGGAGATCGGACTGGCGGGCTCGGAGCACTACGTCGAGAACCCCGTGTACCCGATGCGGTTCACCAGCGCCATGCTCAACATGGACATGCTGGGACGCCTGCGGGACCGCAAGCTCATGGTCTACGGGACGGACTCCGCCACGGAGTTCGAGGAGCTCCTCGTGTCGCTGAACGAAGCAGGACCGCGTTTCGACCTGCGGCTGAAGGGCGACGGCTATGGACCTTCGGATCAGATGTCCTTCTACAAGAAGGACGTACCCGTTCTGCACTTCTTCACCGGCGCCCACTCGGACTACCACAAGCCCTCCGACGATGCGGGGCTGTTGAACTACGGCGGCCTGGCCGAGGTGGCCACGTTCCTGGCCCGCGTGATCGAGGCTCTGCTGCAGCGGGAGCTGAGCTTCGTGGACGCCCCGGCGCCGCCTTCGGACACCGGTGTCGGTGGTTTCCGGAGCTACCTCGGGACCATCCCGGACTACGGGCAGCCCGACGATCTGGAGGGCGTGCTGCTGTCCGACGTGCGTGCGGAGAGCCCGGCGCAGAAGGCCGGCATCCAGGGCGGCGACATCATCGTGAAGATCGACGACACGCTCATCCACAACATCTACGACTTCGTGCACGTTCTGCGCACACGCCGGCCCGAGGAGAAGGTCCGCGTCACCGTCCTGCGCGACGACGAGCGCCTGACGCTCGACGCCACGCTGGCCGAGCATCCCTGAACGCCGCTGCCGAACACCTGGGCGCTGCACGAACGGCTGCCCGCCAGCGCCGCAGCGTCGGGCGTGCGCGGGGAGCGCACGACCCCGTTCACGCTGGTTCCCTGCCCTGCCGGTACAGGGCGCCGAGAGCGGCACTCGGCTCGACCGGATAGGCAGCGGGCGAGCGCAGCCGGCGGCATGCTTCCGGGATCTCGGCGAGCCACGCGGCGTGCTTCACCCGCGACTCGAGGAGCGCCGAGTCTGCGGCGACGCGCTTCCCATCGACCACCCTGTTCTCGAGCAACGGGCGGCCGTCGAGATCCTCGCCGGCCAGGCCGAGGCGGTCGCCGCGCGCCGTGCCCGCACGCACGTCGCGCCACACCTGCTTCGAGCCGGGCTCGCTGACCTTGCCCGGGCTGCGTTTGGCGACCGCTCGGCCGTCGTACTCCACCATCTTGTAGACGATGTCGAGCGTCGGCGAGTCGGCCGGCGCGCCCAGCCCGGTGCCGACGCCGAAGCTGTCGATCGGCGCCCCCGCCTCGACGAGCTCGGCGATGCGGTACTCGTCCAGACCTCCCGAGGCCACGATCTGCACGTCCGCCAGCCCCGCGGCATCGAGTATGCCGCGCGCCTGGCGCGCCAGCTCCGAGAGGTCGCCGCTGTCGAGACGGATGCCGCGCAGCTGCCGACCCCGGGTGCGCATCTCGTGCGCGACACGGACCGCGTTGCGGACCCCTCCCAGCGTCTCGAAGGTGTCGACCAGAAGCACGCAGCGGTCGGGGAACGACTCGGCGTAGGCACGGAACGCCTCGATCTCGGACGCAAACGCCAGGATGTACGAGTGCGCCATGGTGCCGACCACGGGAATGCCGTAGCGGGTGCCCGCCTCGACGTTCGAGGTTCCGGCCATGCCCGCGAGATACGCGCTGCGCGCCACCTGGTGCGCGGCATCACCGCCGTGCGCTCGGCGCATCGAGAAATCGACCACGCCGCGTCCGGATGCGGCTCCCAGGCAGCGTGCGGCCTTCGTCGCCGCGAGCGTGGGGAGCTGCAGGGCATTGATCAGGCAGGTTTCGAGGAGCTGCGCCTCGGGAAGTGGAGCCGTCACCTCGAGGATCGGCTCGCCTGCGAAGATGGGGCACCCTTCGGGAACCGCGCGGACCGCACCCGTGAAGCGCAGCCCCGCGAGCCTCGCCAAGAAGTCATCGCTCAGGAGCTGCGTGCCCCGGAGCGCGTCGATGTCCTCGGGTTCGAACCGGAAGCCGTCCACGAAGTCGAGGACGCGTGCGATCCCAGCGGCTACGAGCATCCCCCAGTCGGGCGGCAGCTGGCGCACCGTGACGGCGAACGTGGCCGGCGCGCACAGCCCCCTCTCGAGATAGCTCTGCGCCATCGTGAGCTCGTAGAGATCGACGAAGAGTGCGGAGTAGCCGTCGTCCGATTCGGGTGGGCGCGTCTCAGTGCGTGGCGGAGTACGCCTCGAGCGCATTCTGCACCGCGCCTGAGCTGGCGATTCGAGCGCCCTTGCGGAGCATGTCCTCCACCGCACCGGCGCTGTCGGCTGCATGCACGTTGACGCCCCGGCAGGCGTCGGCCACGAGGACGACGTCGAAGCCGGCGTCGATCGCTTCCAGGACCGTGTGCTTGACGCAGTAATCTGTGGCCAGGCCGCAGATATAGAGCATGCGCACGCCGGCCTCGCGCAGACGCTTCTCGAGATCGGTCCCCTGGAAGGCCGAGTAGGCGTCCTGGGCGGGGTCGGTTCCCTTCGAGATGACCCAGGCGCCCTCCGGAATCACCAGATCATCGGCAAACTCCGCGCCGTGCGTGTCCTGCACGCAGTGGGCCGGCCATGGCCCGCCTTGCTCCTGGAAGCTCGAGTGGTCTGCCGGGTGCCAGTCGCGCGAGCAGACGACCTGGAAACCGTGGGCGTGGAAACCGTCGGCGAGGCGGTTCGCGGCTGCAACCACCTCGTCACCTCGGCGGACCGCGAGCGCACCCCCTGGTAGGAAGTCGCACTGGATGTCCACCAGGACGAGCGCGGACTCGGGCGTGAGCTCCATGAGATCCTCCGGGTTTGGGGGGACGCTCTACGCCCCGCACATTAGCAACAAGTGCCTCGCGGGGCTTCAAAAAACCGCCTTCCCCTTCACTTTCGTGGGCCGGCGTCTGGAGCTGCACGGCCGTCCTGCTCCCGCCGGGTCCGGGCGCGGACACCTCCGACGATCCCCGGCTGCCGCCGCCCGCCCCCAGCGGCCCGGGCTGGTGACGCGGGGGGAGCCCGCCGGTGGCCGGCCGGTCGAAGCTACTGTGCTATTCTGGTTGAAGATACGTCGCCGCCCGCGGCTCGGCTCGCGGACAACCAGCTCCGGGCTCCACCCCCCACACGGTACCGTCACCGAGGTGTTTCCATGAAAAGGGCACTCATCACCGGCATCACGGGCCAGGATGGGTCGTACCTGGCCGAGCTTCTCCTGGAAAAGGGCTACGAGGTCTACGGTCTGGTCCGCCGCAGCAGCACCCTGAGCTTCGAGCGCATCGAGCACATCCAGGACCGCCTGCACCTGATCCCTGGCGACCTCCTGGACCAGAACTCCCTGCTCGAGGCCATGCGCCATGCGCAGCCGGACGAGGTCTACAACCTGGCGGCACAGTCCTTCGTGCAGACGTCCTGGAACCAGCCTGTTCTGACCGGCGAGTTCACGGCACTCGGTGTCACGCGTGTCCTCGAGGCCATGCGGCACATGGCTCCCGAAGCACGCTTCTACCAGGCCTCCTCGAGCGAGATGTTCGGCAACGCGGTCGAGGTCCCGCAGCGCGAGACGACCCCGTTCCGACCGCGCAGCCCCTACGGCGTGGCGAAGGTCTACGGCCACGACATCGCCATCAACTATCGCGACAGCTACGGACTGTTCGTCGTCTCCGGCATCCTGTTCAACCACGAGTCGCCGCGCCGCGGGCTCGAGTTCGTCACGCGCAAGATCAGCGATGCAGTCGCCCGGATCAAGCTCGGCATGCAGGACAAGCTCGCCCTCGGAAACCTCGACGCGGAGCGCGACTGGGGCTTCGCTGGAGACTACGTCCGCGCCATGTGGCACATGCTGCAGCTCGACAGGCCGGAGGACTTCGTGATCGCCTCGGAACAGACACACTCGGTGCGCGCGTTCGCGCGCTTGGCCTTCGAGGTGGTCGACCTCGACTGGGAAAACCATGTGGTCGTGGATCCGAAGTTCGTGCGTCCGGCCGAGATCAACCAGCTCGTCGGCGACTGCTCGAAGGCGCGCGAGGTGTTCGGCTGGGACGCCACGGTGAAGCTGCCGCAGCTGATCGAGATGATGGTGCGCACCGATCTGGAACGGCTGGGGCGCTGAGAATGGCGCGCTATCTCGTGACCGGCGCCGGCGGCTTCGTGGGCCCACACCTGCTGCGCGCGTTGCAGGATGCGGGGCACGAAGTGTGGAGCACCGACCGGTTCGCGCTGGCCGGTGACGTGCGCCACCGGATCTGTGATCTCACCGACTCCGAAGCGGTGCGGGCGCTCGTCGACGCGCTGCAGCCGGACGGCGTCCTGCATCTGGCCAGTGCCTCGTCGGTCGCGCAATCGTTCGAACACCCCCAGTTCGCCCTCCAGAACAACCTGCTGTCCGCCTGCAACCTGTTCGAAGCGGTGCGCCGGAGCGTGCCGCGCGCTCGGGTTCTCGTCGTGGGCTCGGCCGAGCAGTACGGCATCGTCCGGGCGGCGGACCTGCCGCTGCGCGAGGAGCATCCCTTGCAGCCCGCCAGCCCGTACGCGGTGAGCAAGGTGGCACAGGAGCTCCTGGCGCTGCAGTACCGCTCGTCCTGGGGCACCCCCGTGATCCTCACCCGCAGCTTCAACCACAGCGGTCCGGGCCAGAGCGATCGCTTCGTGCTGCCGGGCTTCGCGCGCCAGATCGCGGAAGCGGAAGCCGGCCGCCGGGAGCCCGTCCTGCACGTCGGCAACCTCGACGTGGAGCGCGACTTCCTGGACGTGCGCGACGTGGCGCGTGCCTACGTCCTGCTGATGCAGAAAGGCGAGCCGGGACGCGCCTACAACGTCTGCCGTGGCGAATCGCACCGGCTCCGCGACCTCGTGGACGCGCTGGTCGCACACGCCCGCGCCGACGTGCGCATCGAGCCCGATCCCACACGCATGCGGCCGGCCGACCTTCCGGTGTTGCGCGGCGATCCCGCCCGCCTGCGCGCGAGCACCGGATGGGAGCCGCGGCTCTCCATGGAGACCACCCTCGCCGACGTGCTCGAAGACTGGCGCCGACGCATCTCCGGAGGAAACGGACAGCCGTGAGCGTCATCACCATGATCCCCGAGCAACAGTCGGGAAACATCTACACGATCCTCCTGTACCGGGCCCTCGAGAGCGTCGGGCTCTCCTACGTACAGATTCCGTACTCGGTGCGCCACCTGCTGTTGCATGGGCCGCGCGAGCGCTTCCACTACCTGCACTTCCACTGGCCGGAGATCTTCTTCGTCATCCGCCCGCACCAGCCCCACAAGCTCTTCGGCCTGAAAGGATTCCTGCGGCTCAAGGCCTTCTGGCTGCTCGCCAAGCTGCGCGGCTACAAGCTGATCTGGACGGTGCACGAGGTGGACGTCCACGACCTCGACAAGCACACGCGTTTCCACGCCGCGTCCAGGCGGCTTCTCTGGCGCCTGGCGGATCTGGTGTTCACGCACACGCCGGACGTGCGCGCCGAGGCAGAGCGTCGCTGGGGGCGCCGGAAGCACGTGCACACCATCCCGATCGGCAGCTACGAAGGCGCCTACCCGTCTGCGCTCAGCCGCGCCGAGGCGCGCCGGCGCCTCGGGATCCCCGGCGGAGCCTTCACGTTCGTGTTCTTCGGAAACGTGCGCCGGTACAAGGGCGTCGATCTGCTGATCGATGCGTTCCGCTCCCTGCAGCCCGATCACCCCGAGGCGCATCTGGTGATCGCCGGTCGCCCGAACTCCGAGGCGTTCGCGGCCGAGGTGCGCTCGCAGGTCCGGAACCTCCAGAACGTGCACCTCTCTCTCGGCTACGTCCCGGACGCGGACGTCCAGATCTACCTGCACGCTGCCGACTGCTTCGTGGCACCGTACAAGTACATCGAGACCTGCTCGGCGATCTACCTGGCGCTGGCGTTCGAGCTGCCGATCATCATCAAGTCGGAGGGCAACGTTGCGGACTTCGAGGC
>JBHHXQ010000171.1:0-7548 GCA_046757105.1 Candidatus Krumholzibacteriia bacterium | reverse complement strand
CTTCCGTTCGAACGACGGCGGGGTGACCTTCACGCTCATCGCCGACGGAAGCACGCTCGGCGTTCCGGGATGGCGCGCCTATCGCGTCGGCGCCGCAGGCGGCAGCTCGGCCACCCTCGCACTCCCGATCACCGAACACTGAGATCCCCGAGCACAAGGTGAAGCGCGGCTCGTCGCGAAGGATCGATCCGGCCGGACGCTTCTTCGCGTGCACCCTGCACGCGATGCGTCACGCGGCACCTGCGCGTCCCGGCGCCCGCGTGTGCCTGGCCCGTGCCAGGTCGCCCTTCCAGCCGTGGTATGTGGCTTGCTGTTCCGGGGCGTCTAGGCGAGTTCCATTGCATGGAGGGCTGGAATGCCGCATGGGGGCTTGTGTCGGCGCGCCGTCCACACCTGGGCCGTGCTGTTGCTCTGCGTTCTCCCCGCTTTCTCGGATGCGACCGCGAAGGCGCTCCTCGATCCTCACACGCCCGGCCAGCGAGCGGCGCTCGAGGGTCTGGAGGCTCTGTATGGGGGCGAGCCCGAGCGTGCAAACCGCCTGCTGACGCAGTTCGTCCGCGAGTCGCCGGACGACCCGCTCGGCTTCCTCCTGCGCATGAAGCTCTGGTGGTGGGGCATTCTCGAGGGACGCGATACGCGCGGCGATCTGGAGCTGCGTTTCCAGTCCGATTTCAAGCGTCTCCGGGACATGGCCGAGCAGCAGATCGACGAGGACCCGGAGAACGTCCGGGCGCTCTACGCCCTCGGAGAAGCCTACTGCACCTTCGGGCGCCTGCAGGGAGTTCGGGGGCACGGCTGGTCGACGCTGCGGAACCACCGCAAGGGGGCGCCTCTGCTGGAGCGGGCGCTCGAGCTGGATCCCGAACTCGTCGAGCCGCTGGCGTCGCTCGGGGTCTACCACTACTACGCCTCGCGCGCTCCGGGATTCCTGCGCTTCCTGGCGCGTTTCCTCCGCGTGCAGGCGGATCGCAGGCGTGGCCTGCAGGAGCTCTGGCGCGCTGCGTCGGTGCCGGGGATCCAACGTGGCGAAGCGGCGTTCTTCCTGCTCGAGGTCCTGACCAACGTCGAGGACGAGCTTCTCGCGGCGTTGCCCTTCGCGCTGCGCTTTCACGCCCGTTATCCGAAGAACCTCGGCTTCACGGTCAGCCTCGCCTCGGTGCAGGTGGGGCTCGGACGCCCGGACCTGGCGGTGCGCCTCCTCGAGAGCGCCGTGCACGACGAGGACGCGACGCGCTCGATCGGGGCGCGCTTCTTCGTGGCACGTGCCCTCTGTATGAGCGGTCGCGCCGCTGAGTCGGTGCAACTCCTCGAGGGCTTCACGCCCAGGGATTTCGCCAGCGTGTCGTGGCTCGAAGCCTGGCACTCGTACTATCTCGGTCTGGCATACGACCAGCTCGGACGCAACGAAGAAGCGCATCGTGCCTACGAGTTCACGTGTGCGGCTCCGAGGGTTGCGGACTCGCACGGCTTCGCCAAGCGCGAGATGTCGCGTCGCGGCGAACGGCTGCATCGGGTCGCGCGGGAGGCGGAGGCGGTCCTGGAATGGGGCGGCGATCTGGAGAGCACGCGCGACCGCCTTCTCGAAGTGCTGGACGCCGACACCGGTGCGGACGAGGACACGGAGCGGCAGGCGCTGTACGCGCTGGGCGTCGTGGCGTTGCGACTGGGCGACTACGAGCTGTCCTCCCGGGCGTTGCGTCGCGTGCTGGACGCCGATGCATCCGAAGAGGCCTGGCTCGTCGTGCGGCCGCGAGTGCGCCTCCTGCAGGCACTCCTCTGGGGTGGGCGTCTCGACGAAGCCCGGGGAGTTGCCGTGCGCCTGCAACCGGAGCTCGGCGGTTGGGGAGGCAATCGGCACCTCGAGCTCCTCGTGCAGACGTGCCTGCAACCGAACCCACAGCCGTTTCTCTTCGAGAGGGAGCTCGAGCCGCGACCCAACGAACGCATCGAGCACTTCTGGCTCAAGGATGTGGGCTTCACGAGCGTGCGCCTGCAACGTCGCTCCGGAAGACGTCCGCGCTCGCACGCGATGCGGCTTCGCGAAGGCTGGTGGGAGATCGAGATTCCGCTCGCCGGCGGTGCACACCTCTACAGGTTCGAGATCGAGTCCGGTCAGCCGCTGCTCGATCCGGGCGAGCTGGACGTCCGCGAGCAGGACGGGCAGCTGTGGAGCGTGCGCCATGTCCAGCCGCGACCGGAGTGGTGACACGGCAGGAACTCCGGCGTGCGGTGGGACGCCGATTGGGCGCGGGCGCTCTGCCGCGCACCGCTTGTGGCTCGCTGGCCGTCCGGCTTGGTCCTCGATGCCCGGCAGGAGCGGACGCGTGGCGCCGCTGCGTCCCGTCGTTCCGCCGGGCCGCCTGCGAGCGCGCCCGGCAGCCGTCTCGGGGGCGCGCCGCCCGAGGCGAAGCCGGGGGGCGACAGAGCGGGTCAGGGAGGTCCACGAAGGCGCCTGCCGTCGGCGCCTGCCGTCACCAGGCGGCGCGCTTCTGGGTGCTCCGGGGCGCGTGTTCGCGCCGGTTCGTTTGACGCTGGGGAGCCGGCGTGGCATGCTTCTCGGGCTCCACGCGATCGTTCGTCATCGACAGGGGGACGCGTGCAAGCCGCCTGCCTGGACATCCTGATGATCTCGCGCTACGTGCAGCACGACGCGGAGCTCGAGGAGGTCCTGCGCGTGGAGCGGCACGTGCGGGGCTGCGCGCGCTGCCGTGACAAGCTGACCCTCATGAAGCGCCACGGCCAGTCGCTCTTCGATGACTACCTCCCCGGGCGCCAGGAGCCACTCGACGCCTGCCCGTCTCGCATTCAGCTCGACCATTACGGGCGGGCGAGTCTCCACGAGCGCCAGATGGTGCGCTTGCAGGAGCACCTGAATCGCTGTGAGACTTGCAGGCTACGCATCTTCGGGCAGCACGGACGTTCCACGAGAACGTCCGCGGACCGCGACGCTGCTGGCGCTGCCCGGACCTGGCGCCCGCTTCTCGCGACGTGTCGCGCGCACCTCGACCTGCGGCTGGCCCCCGAAGGGGTGCGCATCGCGTCGGGAGCTGCGCTTCTCGACAGGCGCATGCCACCGTCGATGCTCCTGAGACTCGGACTGACGGGTTTGGAGCTGCAGTCCGCGGCTGCGACGGCGGCGCGCCGGCTCGAGTTCGAGAAGCAACATGCGGGGTGGACGCTGCGCGTGTGTGTCGAGCTCGCGAGTCCCGAGGGGTTCCGGCTCGGGGTGGGCGTCGTCGACGCCGCCGGGCCCTGCTCGGCGCTGGAGCTGTGGACGCGCACGCGTGTCTGGGGGCGTTCTGCGGTGCGCTGCGGACGCTGGGCCTGCGAGCACCTTCTGCTGCCGGGTCATTACTTCGTCGGGCCTTCGGCGTACGAGACGCCGTGGCTGGCGCTGTCGGTCGAGGAGGACCTCCTGACCCCGCTCGAGCTCGCCGAGGTGGGGTACGACCAGTGCTGTCGGGGCCGGTTCCACGCCGCGCTGCGCTGTTTCGAGGCGGCCAGCCAGCAGAGCTCCGGCCCGGCCGCGTATCGCTCGCTGCTGCAGCACACGTGGGCTCTGGCAACCCGTTTCGGCCTTGCCGATGCCGATCGCGAGATCTTCTGGCGCTCGCCGCAGCGCACCGGGGCGCTGCCCGAGCCGGCGGCGCTGGACCTGGCGGGGCCGGGCGCCGGCAGCGTGGATCGCGTCGCGGAGCTGGTGGGGGCGCTGCGCCGGCGTGCCGAGCTCAGCGTGCGAGACGACCCGCCGGCCCTGGGCGCGGCCCGGCACCTGTCCAGACGCGCCTTCCGGCCCGCCTACGCGACCCTCATGCGCCGCCTCCGGCGCTTGCTCGAGGGCCTGCACCGCCGCCCGAGCACTGCCGAGTTGACTCGATAAGTCATTTCGAGAGCACGAGTTACACTCAAACGGCGACGACCGGGGGAAAAGTGGATACGGGTCGTTCCGGAGCAGCGAGGCCTGTGGTTGCACTTGCCTTTTTTTGCGTTTGACCTACGATCTGCCTACATTCAAGGGAGGACAGTGGAACCTCGCAGGCATCCGAACACCACGACCTGGCCGGTCTTGATCCTGGCAGTTCTCTGGCCGCACGTCGGGCGGGCGTGGCGCTCTTAGGATCTCACATCGCGGGCGCCAGGAGGTGGGCCATGAAGATCACAGACATCCGCATCCTTCTGCGTGACGACGACAAACTCAAAGCGTTCGTCTCGGTGACGTTCGACAACGCGTTTGCCGTCCGGGGGATGAAAATCATCGAGGGCGCCAAGGGCGCATTCCTCGCCATGCCTTCGCGGAAGACGGCCGAAAGTGTCTATGTCGACGTGGCGTTCCCGATCAACCGGGAAACACGGGCCTGGCTCGAAAGCCACGTGATGCGGGCTTACCACGACGCGCTTCGTGCGCGTGCAGAAAGTCCTGCTCCAACGCCGCCGGTGCCACCGATCGAGGTGACTGGCTGATCCCAAACCAAGTGCGTGACGCGGCCGGCTTCTGCCGGTCTGTCGTGCCAGCGGGCTCGGTGTTTCTTGTGTGGCAGACCGAACCTTGACGGTCCTGCTGCGAGTGTTAGAATCCCCCCATCATCCGGCCTGTGTCAGGCCATGAGCTGCCGGCCCGGAAGGCCGGGAGGTGACCGTTGCGCACCGGACGTTTCGGGGCGCCCGGCGGATCCTTCGGGTTCAGCCTCGACCTGACGCCCGTCGTGCGCAAGCTGCTCATCGCGAACTTCGCGGTCTGGGTTCTCCAGCTGTTCTTCAGCTGGGCCGGGAGTCCCCTTCTCCACAATCTCTTCGCGCTGCATCCGGACAGCGTCCTGCCATGGCGACCCTGGCAGATCGTGACCTACATGTTTCTGCACGACGCACCGCTGCCGGGACACCGGGGGTTCAGCCCGTTTCACCTCCTGTTCAACATGCTCATGCTGGCCTTGATGGGTGGGCCGGTCGAGCGCCGGCTCGGGTCACAGCGCTTCCTGCGCTACTACCTGCTGTGTGGTGTCACCGGAGCCGTGCTGACCTTGCTGCCGCCCTTCCGCGCCACGACGCTCGGCGCATCGGCGGCGGTTCTCGGCGTGCTGACTGCATTCGCGGTCTTCTTTCCGAACGTGCCGATCTACATCTTCTTCCTCTTCCCGGTGCCGGCCAGGGTCGTGGTGCTGTTCCTGGCCCTGATGAATCTCATGTCGGCGGCCGGGGCCCAGCAGGGCGGTATCGCGTACATGGCACACGTCGGCGGCATGGCGGCCGGCTACGTCATGCTGCGTGGCGTGCCGTTCGGCGGCGACCTGCGGCGGCGGTGGGAGGCCCAGAGGGCCGAGCAGCGCTCTCGGCGCCGCGCCGAGGTGCGGCGACGCATGGACCAGATCCTCGACAAGATGCAGCGGGAGGGGAAAGAGAGCCTCTCGCAGGAAGACTGGAACACCTTGCTGGAGGAGAGCAAGCGGCTGCGCGAGGACTAACCGGGACGCTGCCAGGGCGCCCGTCGGTGCCAGCATCGACAGATCCGCTCGGGCCGCACTGCAGGCCGGGCGCCGGGAAGCGCGCGATCGGCACTGCTTGCGGCGTCGCGACAGTGTTCGCTCGGCGTCCAATCCAGTTTCCGCTTGATTTTTCCAGAGGGCATCGCTAGCCTAGCATGGTTTTGTCGGGGACGGTCGCGTAAGCGCCCGATCCGCTTGAGGTTGTTGATCCGACGTGGGCGGATCGGCGGATTGCGTCCGCATGATGATGACGTCGGAAGGTGCTGGGCAAGGGGGTGTGCGATCACTCCTGCACCTCGGGACTTCCTGCGTTACTCCCACCTCGGAGTGCAGTTCGTCATCATAATCATTGCCTTTGCCATGGGAGGAGCCTGGCTCGACAAGCACCTCTCGGCCGGGAATCTCGTGACGCTGGCGGGCATCTTCGCCGGAGCCGCGATTGGCTTCTACATCATGTACCGAGAGATCCCGAAGAAGTAGGGCAAGGCTTCCAGCACGACTCACCTTGATTGCGATGGCGCTCGGCGCCCTGGCCGCGTACCCAGCGTACCGGCTTGGCGGCAGGGAGAGTCTGCAAAGCATGCTGCTCGGGGCCGGCCTGAGCCTGATGACGATCGTGGTGAGCTACCTGGTTCTGCTGTTCGCGTTTCGAAACGTCAAGCAGATCCAGATGCTCATCGTGCTCGGCGGTTTCGTGGTGCGCGTCGCCATGCTCTTCGGCCTGCTGGCCCTGATCGCTCGCACGCTCGTCGCGGACTTGAACCAGCTGGTCATCTGGCTGGTGAGTTTCTACCTGGTGCTCGTCGTCGCGGAGGCCTGGGAGCTGGCCTCGGAGACCCGCGAGCGCCGGCCCCCGGAGGCCTGACCTTGCCGCACGATCCGGACCAGATCGACATCATCCACCACCTGATGGATGCGCCGGTGACGCTGTTCGGGATGGACCTGTCGCGCTTCTGGATCACCAAGCACGTCCTGATGATGTGGCTCGCCTCGTTGATCCTCATCGTGGTCCTGAGCCTGGCGGCGCGCCAGAAAGGTGTCGTGCCGCGCGGGCTTCGCAACTTTCTCGAGCCGCTGATCCTGTTCATCCGCAACGGTGTCCTCCTCCCGAACACGGGCGAAGCCGGGTTGCCGTACCTGCCGTTCCTGCTCACGCTGTTCATGTTCATCCTGACCTGCAATCTGCTCGGTCTCGTCCCGGGCGGTGCGACGGCCACCGCCAACATCTCCGTCACCGCGTCGCTGGCCGGCATCAGCACCGTGGTGACGCATTTCGCAGGTGTGCGCCGGAACGGCGCGCTCCACTACATCAAGAGCATCGTCCCGCCGGTACCGCTGTGGCTGTGGCCGCTCATGCTGGTCGTCGAGATCATCGGCATGGTGGCCAAGCCGTTCGCGCTCGCCGTCCGGCTGTGGGCCAACATGAACGCCGGCCACATCGTGCTCCTGGTGATCCTGGGCTTCATCTTCCTGTTCAAGAACTGGGGCGTCGTCGGCATCTCCGTCTTCGGAGGCGTCGCCATCTCCTTGCTCGAGATGTTCGTGGCCCTGGTGCAGGCATACGTCTTCACGTTCTTGACGGCGGTGTTCATGGGATTGGCGCTCCATCCGGAGCATTGACGAGTTCCACGACTGGAAGGAGGAATCCACGATGGATGGTCTGGGAATGCTGTCGGCAGGCATCGGGGCCGGGATCGCGGTGATCGGTGCGGGCCTCGGAATCTCGCGCATCGCCGCGAGCTCGGTGGAGAGCATCGCGCGTCAGCCCGAGGCGTCCGGCGAGATCCGCGGCAACATGATCCTCACCGCGGCGCTCATCGAGGGTGTGGCGCTGTTCGCCTGCGCGATCTGCTTCATGATCCAGAACAAGGGCTGATCGGACCCGCTCCGAGGCCCGAACCGGAGGTGGAGACATCCGTTTCGTACGCACGCAGCTGCGTCTCCGCGGGGGCGCGGCCGCCCTGCTGTTGTGGACGCTGCTCGTCGCGGTTCCCGTCCTGGCGCAGCACGGTGAAGCGGAGCAGGTCGGCGAGCAGGCGGGGGCCGGCCACGAGGGCGGTGGCATCAT
>JBHHXQ010000170.1:0-7601 GCA_046757105.1 Candidatus Krumholzibacteriia bacterium | reverse complement strand
TGCAATCCTATCGACGCTGGGCGGCCCGGCTCCTGGTCTGTGTCCTCGCCACCGGAGGCTGCGGGCAGGCCGACGAAGGCGCCGCCACGAAGGATGAGGCTGCGGCCGAGCCGGGCTCTCGGGCCCGGGAGACGGCCGTGGGGGATGCGGGTTCCGGAGGCGGCGGCGCTGCGCCCGAGGCGGACGCTGCTGCGGAGACCGGCGCCGGCACCCGGCACGAGGCGGCGACCGGACATCCCGAGCGGCGCCCGAACCGCCTGATCCACGAGAAGAGCCCGTATCTGCTCCAGCACGCCCACAACCCCGTGGACTGGTACCCGTGGGGCGACGAGGCCTTCGCGAAGGCGCGGGAAGAGGACAGGCCGATCTTCCTCTCCATCGGCTACTCGACCTGCCACTGGTGCCACGTGATGGAGCGCGAGTCGTTCGAGAACGAAGCGATCGCCCGGTTCCTCAACGACAACTTCGTGTCCATCAAGGTCGACCGCGAGGAGCGGCCGGACATCGACCGCGTCTACATGTCGTTCGTGCAGGCGACGACCGGCCGCGGCGGCTGGCCGATGAGCGTCTGGCTCACGCCCGATCGCAAGCCCTTCTTCGGAGGCACCTACTTCCCACCGGAGCGGCGCGGGAACCGCGCCGGCTTTCTCGAACTCCTGCACATGGTCCGCGACCGCTGGGGGTCGAACCGTTTGGAGCTCGTGGAGCACGCCCGCCGCATCGTCGAGGAGCTGCAGACACGCTCGCGGCTCCAGGCGGCCAGTGCGGGTGGCGAGCTGGAGCTGGTCACGGCCTTCTTCGACAAGGCGTACGACGTGCAGAAGGGCCGCTTCGATGCCCGCCACGGCGGTTTCGGCGGTGCGCCCAAGTTTCCACGGCCGTACGAGCTGCTCTTCCTGCATCGGGTCCACGAGCGCACCGGAGACCCGAAGGCCCTCGAGATGTCGCGCCAGACGCTTCTCGCCATGGCGGACGGCGGCATCCACGATCACCTCGGAGGCGGCTTCCACCGCTACTCCACCGATGCATACTGGCGCCTGCCCCACTTCGAGAAGATGCTCTACGACCAGGCGCAGCTCGTCATGGCCTATCTCGAGGCCTATCAGCTCAGCGGCGAGGAGCGCTTCGCCGAGGTCACCCGGGACATCCTCGACTACGTGCGACGTGATCTGACCGGCGATCGCGGCGGCTTCCTCTCGGCCGAGGACGCCGACAGCGGCGTGGATGCGCAGCATCCGCAGGAGAAAGAAGAGGGGGCCTTCTACGTGTGGCGTCGCGCCGCCCTGGACTCCATCCTCGCACCCGGTCTCGCGGACCTCGTGGTGCGACACTACGGCGTGCGTCCCGAGGGCAACGTCTCCAGCCACGAGCTCGCCGGACAGAACGTGCTCTACATCGCCGAACCACTGGGCGAGACGGCGGCGACACTCGGGATTCCGGAGCAGGAAGCCCGGGAGCGCTTGCGGGAGGCGCACGCCAGGATGCTCGAGGTGCGCGCGAAGCGGCCCCGGCCACACCTCGACGACAAGGTGCTCACGGCCTGGAACGGCCTGATGATCTCCGCTTTCGCGCGCGCCGCGGCCATCCTCGGTGCGGAGCGCGATCTCGAGTCGGCGACACGTGCTGTCGAGTTCGTCCTCTCCACACTGTGGGACCCGGAGAGAAACCAGCTGCTCCGACGCTACCGCGACGGCGAGGCCGACATTCCGGCCTTCAACGTCGACTACGCCTACCTCGTCCAGGGCCTGCTGGATCTGTACGAAGCGTCCTTCGAGCTGCGTTGGCTGGAGTGGGCCCGCAAGCTGACCGACCGGCAGATCGAGCTCTTCGCCGACCCGGACGCCGGCGGCTTCTTCGAGGTCACGGGCGAGGATCCCACCGTGTTCATGCGCAACAAGGAGGACTACGACGGTGCGCAACCGACCTCGAACTCGGTGACCGTGCTCAACCTCCTGCGGTTGGGGGAAATGACCGATTCGGCGACGTACCGGGCCCAGGCGCGGCAGGCGTTGCAGCTGTACGCCTCCGCACTGCAGAGCGTCGGCCCGGCCCTGCCGGCCATGATGGTGGCGCTCGACTTCCATCTCTCGAGCCCACGTCAGATCATCATCGCGGGCCGGCCGAACGCTCCGGACACCGGCGAGCTCCTCAAGACCGTGCACGAGCGATTCCTGCCCCACCGCATTCTCCTGCTGGCGGACGGCGGCGAGGCACAGAAGCGGCTCGCCACGTCCCTGCCGTTCCTGGAAACGCTGCGCATGGAGTCGGGCCGAGCCACCGCGTACGTGTGCCAGAACTACGCCTGCCAGCTCCCGGTCACCACGGCCGCGGATCTGGCCAAGCAGCTGGACGGCACCCGGTGAAAACGCCGCCGCGCGAAATAATCGGGCCGGCCAGCTCGGTTGAACACTGGGTGACGGCTGCGCCCGCGGCTGGACCGGGCTGGCGTGGACAGTGGCCGAACGGCCGGCCGATCCGGCTCGACCGCTCGCACCCGGGAGGACAGAACATGAGCGACTACTACGACTCGAAGGACTTGCCGCGATTCGCCGAGATCGGCGAGGAAGCACCGGAGCTGTGGGAGAAGTTCAGCGCCTGGTACGGCGCCGTGTTCAAGGAGGGGGCGCTCTCCGAACGCGAGAAGGCGCTCATCGCGCTCGCCGTTTCGCACGTCGTACAGTGTCCCTACTGCATCGAGGCGTACAGCCAGTCGTGTCTCGAGAAGGGCTCCAACGCCGAACAGATGACCGAGGCGGTGCACGTGGCCGCTGCCATCCGCGGGGGCGCCGCACTCGCCCACGGGGTCCAGATGCGAAACCACGTCCACAAGCTCTCGATGTGATCGAACATCCCTTTTCCACGGGCAGGCCGGTGGTGCGACCCCGTCCCCCCCAGGAGCATGACCGAGAATGACCTCCCTGTCGCTACGAGCCCACCCGCTGGCGAGTACCGCGCGGCAGCGGCAGACCCTCGAGGGGATGCAGCTGCCGCTGCGCTTCCACCAGGCGCTGGACCGCAGCGGCCTGCATCCGCTGCGTCCGACGGGCATCGAGATCCTGCAGATGAACACCGGCAAGCTCTGCAACCAGACCTGCCGGCACTGCCACGTGGACGCCGGACCCGATCGCGAGGAGGTCATGCCGCCGCAGGTCGTGGACGCCTGCCTGCGCGCACTCGAATCCACGCAGATCCCCAAGCTCGACATCACGGGCGGCGCTCCCGAGCTGCACCCGATGTTTCGCCACATCGTCGAACGCGCGCGCTCCCTGGGACGTCACGTCATGGATCGGTGCAACCTGACCATTCTCCTGGTGCCGAAGTACGAGGATCTGCCCGAGTTCCTGGCTGCGCACCGGGTGGAGATCATCGCGTCGCTGCCGTCGTACAATCCGAAGCAGACCGACGCCCAGCGCGGCAGTGGGGTCTTCGCGGGGTCGCTCACCGCCCTGCGCCGGCTGAACGAGGTCGGCTACGGCCGTGATCCCGAGCTGCAGCTCAACCTGGTGACCAATCCGGTCGGCGCCTTCCTGCCGGGGAACCAGACCGCGCTCGAGATCGACTGGAAGTGCCAGCTCAAGCGCCGCTTCAACATCGACTTCAGCCACCTCTACACGATCACCAACATGCCCATCAGCCGCTTCCTCGAGTACCTGGTCGACTCGGGGAACCTCGAGTCCTACATGGAACGCCTCGTCAACGCCTACAACCCGCTCGCCGCGGTCGGCCTCATGTGCCGCAACACCCTCTCCGTGGGCTGGGACGGCACGCTGCACGACTGCGACTTCAATCAGATGCTGGAGATGCCGGTCGAACGCGAAGCGCCGCAGAGCATCTTCGACTTCGACCTCGAGGCACTGACCCGCCGCCGGATCGCGATCGGGCAGCACTGCTACGGCTGCACGGCCGGCGCCGGCTCGAGCTGCGGCGGCGCCACCTCGTAGATCCACGCACGCGTCCCGCACCGCCCACAGTCGTGCTGCCCAGCGTCGAAGCACGCTGGGCCTCCGGGAGCCGCTTCCGCCAGCTTTGCCGCCGTCGTCCGGGCTCAGTCGACGCGCAGGAGGACCTCGTGGAGCGGCTTGCGGGAGATGTCGGGGACGCGGGCGTCCCGGGCCGGGTAGCCGACCGGGATGAGGACGTAGGGTTTCTCGTTGGGAGGGCGGTCGAGAATGCGGTTCAGGAAACCCATCGGGCTCGGCGTGTGCGTGAGCGTGGCCAGCCCCGCCCAGTGCAGCGCGGCCAGCAGGAACCCGACCGCGATGCCGACCGACTCCATGACGTAGTAGTGCCGGATGTGCCGCGTGGGGCCGCCCTGCGGCTCGACCCCGTAGTTCTCGCGAAACACCACGACGAGGACCGGGGCGATCTCGAGGAACTCCTTGTGCCAGCCGGTTCCGAGCGGTTTCACGGCCTCGAGCCATGCGTCCGGGAAGCGCCTCTCGTAGTTGAGGCGCTCCTCGGCCTCGGCCGCCACGCGGATCTGCCGCTTGACCTCGGCGTTCGTCACCACGACGAAACGCCACGGCTGCTGATTGGCGCCCGAGGGCGCCGTGGCCGCGGCGCGGATGGCTGCCTCGATGATCTCGAACGGCACCGGATCGGGCGCGAAATGGCGCACCGACCGCCGGCGCGCGATGCGCTGCACGAACTCGCGCAGCCGCCTCTTCTGCTCTGCGACGGGAAGGTGCTCGAACTCGAGCGGGATGGACGGATGGACGCTGTCGCTCACGCGAACCCCGCACGCAGAAGGTGCTGACCAGCATCCCGGAGGGGACACGCAGTTCCGGGATCTGCCGCCATCAACCTATCTTCCGGGTCAGGAATCTTCAAGCTCCGGGCCGGCCGCGGCGGCACGACATCCATTCCGGCATGGGTCGCGATGGCAGCGGCGCGGGTCGCCGGCGGAACGACGGCGTTCAGAGCGCCATGCCCCTCTCCGTCCCGTAGGGTGACCGCCCCGTTCGATCACCGGACATCCCTGCCCGCCGGTGAGGGTGCCACGACCCTGGCCGACTCCGGAGGCTCCTCCCAGCGCCTCCGTGCCGACTGCGCCGCTGCACCCCCGCCTCTGGCAAGTCGTGGCCCAAGGACCGCGATCCTGAAATCCCCGCGCGGCATGCGGCCACACGCGGCCCCGGCCATGCCCCGTCGAGCGGATCCTCGACGCGGGCGTACACGTTCGGCGTCACCGGACGCGACACCTCGCGCGACCGCTCGGGCGGCCCCGCAGCTCAGGCTCGAGCGAAGGCCAGCCAGGTGAAGACGAGGAAGTGGAGCGAGTAGACGATCTCGAGGATGCCGACGCGCCTGAGATCGAGCTTCCCGGGACGGCGCACGAGAGACCACGCCGCACGTGTCAGGCTCGGCACGAAGGCCACGAGCGTCAACAGCGGTAACAGGCTCCGGAGGACGAGGGCCAGCAGCGTGGAGAGAAGAAGAAGATGGTAGAGCAGTGACATCCACCGCATGCGCCGGTGCCGGGGCCTGCGGTTCGGGTGCACGCCGAGCACCAGGAGCTTGACGTGGAGCACGCTGCTCGCGAAGTAGAGGACACACAACCCCCACAGCCACACCGCAGCCGCATGCCAGGTTCCGTGCGCCGCGTAGTGGGCCGTCGGCGCGGCCATCGCGAAGCCGAGAACGGCGAGGATCTCGGCCCCGACGCTGCGCTCCTCGTGACGTCCGGCCTGATCGAGGTTGACGGCCAGAAGCAGAGCCGCGAGCAACCCGAGAGGAACCAGGCCGAACATCCGGTAGCGCTGCAGGAGCAGGACTGCGCACGCCACGAGCAGCCCCAGCTCGACGGCGAGGATGCGCCCCAGTCCCGGCTCGGTGCGGCCCTGCCTGCGGGCGCGGCGCGCACGGCGCAGCGCCTCGCGCGCGAAGAACAGCGTCGTCGCCGCGACCAGAACCAGCGCCACCGGCCACGACGCCCGCCCGGCCACCAGCGCCCCGACCGCGAACGACACGTAGAGCATGTCCCACGCCCCGTGCTCCTTCGGGGTCCTCAGGCCGGGGGTTCCGCTCATCGGACCACACCGGAGGGCGAGCCGGCCTCCGGGTGGGGCCGGACGTTCGGGTCGCGCCAGACCTCGGCGATCATCTTCTTGAGACGCGGGGTTGCGAGCTGGAAGTTGCGACCGACGGGATACGGATTGGGGAACCACTTCCACAGGAACGCGCCGACGACGCTCGGCTCGCGCTCGACGGCCTGCAGCGCCACGCGCAGGCACATTTCCTGTGTCGGCTCCGCGTCCCGGCCGTCCACACGGTGGTCCCAGGGGCGCACCGGAGCCGCGTGTGAGCGGTTGTACCCGAGCTCCGTGAAAACGATCTTGCGATTCTGGGCTTCGGCGAACACACGCAGCTCGGCCATCCTGGCGTGCCAGCCGGCCTCGATGTCCGCCTCGCCCACCCGCAGGCTGTCGGCGAGCGGGAAGTAGGCCTGGATGCCGATGGCGTCCAGCGCGTCCCAGAACCGCACCCGCTCGTAGTGCGTCCAGTTGGCTGCGTAGGTCAGCGGTGCCTGCGTGTGCGCGCGGATTTCGCGGATCAGCTCGCGCCACTGCTCCTCGTGCTGCAGGGTCTGGTCGAGCTCCGTGCCGATGACGAAGCCGTCGACATCCGGGCAGGCAGCGGCCAGGTTGACGATCCAGCTCGTGTACGTCTCCCAGAACCGCTCCCACGCTGCTTCGCTGTCGAACGCGATGTCGCCGCGCCAGCGGAACGGCGATCCCCAGTAGGCCAGATGCGGCTTGATCGCGATCTTCAGACCGTGGGCACGGGCTTCGCGGATGGGGCGCGCGATGTGCTCCGGAAGGCGGTCGCGCGTGAGAGGACGATGGCGCACCGTTCCGTCGGCCCGGATCGCGGCGTACGGATGGATGGCGACCCAACCCGCGCCGACCGCACGGATGTCCGCCATGGTGGCCGCGACGTCTCCCGTGGCCCAGTCCGAGCCGTCCGTGTGTGTCGACAGGATGATCCCCCGCACGGGCTCGGATGGTTCCTCGCGGTCCTGGAGCGCGCCTGCGCCCAAGCCCGCCGGGGACAGCAGCAGCGACGCGAGCAGGAGATGTCGAGCGCCTCGAATCGTCACAGCGAAGGACCGCCTGCCGTTCCTCATCTGCCGAGTATAGGACATCGGCCGGGCAGCGTGTTCCCACACCCTGGTGCGGGCGCTTCCGGTGCGGCCTGTGGACGAAGCGGCAGCGGGGTGCTCCTCCGCGCACGTCCTGCACGGTCAGTCGGTGATCCCAACGCCCTTCCAGCGGGCGAGCTGGTCCTGGATCCGCCTGCCCGGCGTCCCGTGCAGCCGCGGTGACCGGCAGGGTCAGCGGACGAGGATGAGCTTGCGCACGAACTCGGTGGATCCCGCCCCCATGCGGATCCAGTAGACCCCGGAGGGGGCGTCCTTGCCGTGGTCGTCGCGCCCGTCCCAGAAGACGCGCTGCATCCCGGGGCCGCGCCTGCCGGCGGCCAGCGTCCGCATGCGGCGTCCGTTGGCGTTGAACACCGCGATGCGCACCGGCGTGGAGACCGGAAGCTCGAACTGGATCCACGCTCCCGGGTTGGTGGGATTCGGGTAGACCGGGTGCAGC
>JBHHXQ010000169.1:0-7672 GCA_046757105.1 Candidatus Krumholzibacteriia bacterium | reverse complement strand
CAGTCCGACACTTGGGTCAGCGCGCGGCCGCGGAAATCCTCGATGCGCTCGAAGCCACGCGAGTCCATCCAGTTGGAGAGCCCCTCGATCATGTCCTCGACGATGCGGAAGCCGAAATGCATCGCCGCCGTGCACACCTGCACGGTCGTGCAGCCGAGGGAGATGAACTCGGCGGCGTCCTGCCAGGTGCCGATGCCGCCGATCCCCGAGACCGGCACCCTACAGGCTTCGTCACCGCCGATCTGCGCCACCATGTTGAGCGCGATCGGCTTGACCGCTGGGCCGCAGTAGCCGCCGTGGCTCGAGCGCCCGCCCACCTTCGGGCGCGGAGTGAAGTCGTCGAGGTCGATGCCCGTGATGCTGCTGATCGTGTTGATGAGCGACAGGCCGTCTGCGCCGCCCCGGACCGCGGCGCGCCCGGGGTAGCGGACATCGGTGACGTTGGGTGTGAGCTTGACGATGACCGGTGTGCGGGCCACCTCCTTGACCCACTCGACGATCTGACACGTGTACTCGGGAACCTGGCCGACGGCCGAGCCCATGCCGCGTTCGCTCATGCCGTGCGGGCAGCCGAAGTTGAGCTCGAGCCCGTCGCAGCCGGTGTCCTCGGTGCGCTTGACGATGTCGTGCCATGTGTCGCGCTTCGACTCCACCATGAGCGAGACGATGAGCGCGTGGCGCGGGTACTGCTTCTTGACGTCCGCGATCTCGCGCAGGTTGACCTCGATGGGGCGGTCGCTGATCAGCTCGATGTTGTTGAGCCCCATCATGCGCTGGGCGCCGTAGTCGACGGAGGAGTAGCGCGAGCACACGTTGATGATCGGCTCGCCGACGGTCTTCCACACCGCGCCTCCCCAACCGAGGTCGAAGGCGCGCTTGACCTGGTCTCCGGAGTTCGTCGGCGGCCCCGAGGCCAGCCAGAAAGGGTTCGGCGAGTCGATGCCGGCGAAACGCACACTGAGATCGGCCATGATGGGCTCCCCCGCGAGGGTTGCGGACCCGAGGAGTGTAGGGGCCCGCGAGGGCAGGGGCAACTGCCCTGGGCTCCCGATCACATATCCGCAAGCGGTGCCCGGGGTGGCGGCATCCCAGCCCCCCCGCAAAGGCCACTACGGCGTCGAGGACGAGCTGATCGCACTTGTTTCTTCCGAGAAGTCTCTTGCCGAATCGGTGCCGTGAACCGCGTCTCGGCGTGAGGATCGGTCCGGGGGCACGCTCCTCCGCGCACGTCCTGTGTGCTGCGTCGCTCGGCACGCCGCCCTGTTTCGGCCTCCATGTCCTGCACGACGGGCTCGTGACGTCCCCCGGACCGATCCTCACGCCGAGACGCTCGTCGCCAGCGCCCCGCAAGGGGAATCTCCGTTGGCAACCTGGACCGACTCGGCTGGTCAGGCGCCGACGGCTGGATGTCGCGCGCCTGGCGCCCGTCCCGGCGTCCAGGAGCGGCGCGTTCGAAGGTGGGGCGCGGCGAGAAGCGTCAGGGCGGCGTCACTCGCCCGAAAGCGCAGGTCATGGAGGCCGGAGCCAGGCGCGTGGCGACGAGCGACGGAGCGCGCGGGATGCGCGCGCAGGAGCGTCCGCCCTGACGCTTCTCGCCGCGAGCCCGCTGGAGCAACCTCAGTGCTCCTCGCGTGCCCGGTCCAGACTGGACTGGGTGCGGAACTGCGATGGGTGGGGTCACGAGCGCTGCGACGCGCGCGGCAGGACCCCGCGCAGGAGTCTCTTCCAGGCGGCGCGCTCGCGAGCGGGCCGGAATCGGGGCGCGAGCCTGCGCACGTGGTGGCGCAGGCGCGCTGCGAAGCGCCCCTCCGTCTCCACGCGGTGCAGCAGCGCCGCCAGACCGGTCGTGTCGCCGACCTCGAAGTATCCGGCGTAGTCGGGGCCCAGAAGCCCCACCGAGCCCGGGATGCGCGAGGCCAGCACCGGCAGGCCGGCGACGACGGCCTCGGAGATCACGTTGGCACCGCCCTCCATGCGCGAGCTGAGAACCAGCGCGCGGCACTCGACGAGAAGGCGTCTTGCCGCTCCGCGCGACAGGTCACCCCGCCAGACGTAGCGCCGGTTGAGGCGCATCTCGCCGCGGGCAGCCCGTGCGAAGGACGGGGTCAGTGCGCGCCCGGCATGCAGGATGCGGATGCGCGAGTCGGGGGGCAGCCGGCGCGCCGCGTATGCCGCGCGCATCGGATCCTTGACGTGACGCAGATGGCCGAGAACCGCGACGTCGAACGTGCGCGAGCGCCGGCGCGGGCGTGCGCGCAGCGCCACCGCCGACTGCAGGATCACCACGCACTTCTGGCGGTGCCGGCGCTCCAGCTCCCCGACGCCGAGAGGCTGCAGCAGGACGATGCGCGTGGCGTGATCGAGCGAACGCCGCGCTGCGGCCGAGCGCTCGAGGTCGCGGTAGAGATCCGTCCCCGTGAGCGCAATCACGAGCGGGCGTTCGGGGAAGAGCCGGCGGAAGCGCGTGGCGGCAGCGGCACTGCGCCGCGCGTGCAGCGCGACGAGGAGGTCGCACGGCGCCCCGTCGTACTCCTGCGCGATGCGCACGCGGTGGCCCAGCTCGCGCAGGCGATGCGCCCAGCGGCCGGCCGTGACGGTGTTGCCGGTGTGCTGCGCGGGCGACGACGGGGTGATCATGGTGATCTTCAGCACGGTGTTGGAGGATAGCGCTCGCGGAGGCGCTCGCGCCACGAGTCAGGGGGAGGCCAGCGGCAGGAGACTTCCATGGGTTTACGTGCGTGGGAGCCGTGACGCCTGCGAGCGAAACGAACCCGCGCCCTGGCGGAGAGCCGGCGCTAGGGACGCGCGGCTCCCGAGGTGGGGTGCCTGGGCTCAGGCACCAGCCAGGTCGACCATGGGCGCCGGATTGCCCCCGTCTCGCCCACCTCGACGACCTCGAGACGGACGCGCCCGTCACGCAGCGCGTCGATGCGCATGTAGCCGGCCTCCGGCGACGCGAAGAGGGTGTCGTCGCCGCGGGACACGTGCTCGGCGCGCGCCACGGAGCCGGCCCCGCTCACCAGGACGTACGCCAGGTTGCTGCCGCCTTCCAGGACCTGGAGGTTGTGTTCGTGACCCGCCGCGTGCACGAGCGGTGGGCGGACGCTGAAGGCTTCGTCGAGGCTCTCGATCATGTGCCGGTACTGTGAGGACGAAAGATCCTGCCCGAAGTGGCCGTGAGTGCGCCACCAGACGTAGGTCGATCCGAGAACGGGCAGCGGAATCCACAGCCAGGACTTCACCTTGGTGAGCGGGAACACATGGTCCTTCCAGGTGAAGAAGCCGCCGTGCTGGCCGTGTGCCGCGAGTGGATGATGCGCGACGACCACGGCGCGCCGGTCGGGGGCGGCCGCGAGGGCCGCCGAGATCGCGGCCAGAACCTCCTCGTCGCTCGACGTGGCACAGCCGGGCCGCGCCTCGTCGGAGACCGGCCGGTCGTCGATCCACCAGACGCTGTCGATGAGGATGAGGCGCAGGTGCTCGCCCAGGTCGAGCACCTCGGGGCCCGGGCACCCGTTGCGGGGCAGGAGCTCGACGCGCGCGTAGCCGAGGCTTTCGATGTACTCCCCCTGCCGTTGGATCGCCTTCCAGTCATCACTCCGGTGGTCGTGGTTTCCGGGAATGAAGATGCCGCGCGCGCCGCTCTCGCCGACCGCTTCGACCTGCAGACGCAGAACCGTTTCTGCATGCTCGCGATCGTTCTCCCCGAGCAGACCAGACCCGTTCGGATAGATGTTGTCGCCGAGGAAGACGACGAGTGTGCGCTCGGGATCCAGCTCGGCTTCCGCCCGCAACGCCTGCAGGACGGGCTCGGGCCCGTTCAGTGCAGGCAGGCCCGCGTCTCCGATGAGCAGGAGCGTGGAATCGATGGCGTCCGGTGCGGCAGGCGGGACGCCGTGTCCGGCGTCGGCCCGGATGTAGGCGGACGAGAGCGCGCAGCCCGAGCCGGCCGCGGCCAGCGCGGAGAGGAGCAACGCGGTTTGGAACCCGCGGGTTGTCGGGCTGCTTCGTCTCATGCACACGGTCCAGGCACGAACCCGCACCCACACGCTCGTGCGTGATGCTGCGCCCTGCAGGCCTCTCCACCCGGCTCCGCACGCCCCGTGGCTGGCCCGTCCGGTGCGGCTTGCTCGACGTGGGGCCGCAGGGACCACGAAAAGAGGCCGGGCGTGGCCCCGACCCTAGCTGAAGATCGAATCGTGCCGAAGCGTTGTCAAGAACAGCGTCGGTCATCGCGGCGATTCGGTTTCACGCTTTCACCTCGACGAACGAGAATCTGCGTTTCACATGGGAGTGCTTGGTCCCGTCCACCTCCACGTACGGGTACACGAAGTAGTTGAGTGGCTCGGAGGCAGTGGGCACGAGCTTCAGATCGCGCCCGAGCGTGAACTGGACGCGGTTCGCGTCCAGGCCACCGAAGAACGCCTCGCGTTTCTCGGGGTGCTTGCTCGCCTCGGAGCTGTCCACCGGGAGCCAGCCGATGTCGTCGATGTACATCTCCGCCCAGCAATGGTAGCCCGGAATCTCGCCGTCAACGCGGTCCTCGGGAAGCGGGAAGCCCATCACGAAGCGCGCTGGGATGCCGCAGGCGCGTGCCATCCCGATGATGAGCGAATGGAAGTCCGTGCAGTTGCCGGTGCGCGCATCGCAGGCGTACAGCGCGTCTCCCCGCCCCCAGCCTTCGCCGCTCTTCTCGTAGGTCATCTCGTCCGTGACGTAGTCGTAGATCGCCCGCGCCTTCTCGAGCTGCGTCCTGGCGTCCTTCGTCGCCCTGCGGGACAGCACGGCGATGATGCCGTCGATCGGCACGAGCTCGTGGGGCAGCAGGTCGTCCTGTCCGGGCTTCTCGGCCCCGGAGCCGCGCCCCTCTTCGTCCAGGACGTTGTACGCCTGCCGCTCGATCACCGCTTCGAACTGCAGCTCGAGCTCCGCAGGCAGCGGCGCGTTGGCTGCGAGGTGGATCATCGAGTTGCCGTACCGTTTCTCGTGCGTGATCGTGTACTCGAGCGGCGCGCTGACCTTCAGATCGCGAACCGTCTGCCGCCGGTCCGTCTTCGGTACCGGGACCCAGATCGACAGGTCGTTCGCGCCCTCGGGGATGTCCTGCACGACGACCGAGTAGGTGAACCGGACCCTGCGTGCATCCGGATCCGGGCTCGAGCCCGGACCACAGCCCGTCGGGACCCCCAGGCCAAGGGAAGCGGCCATGGCACCGCAGGCGAACGATCTGACAGTTCGATGCATCATCGTCTCTCCTCGATCTCCATCCCGGGAGGGGTCCACCCGGGGACTCCAGCCGGTCATCTCACCCCGGGAACGCCGCCAGGGGTGACCGGGGTTCCGCCCCGTTCAGTTCTTGACCTTTTTCCAGGTCCCGTTGTCTTCCTTCCAGCCGTAGCGCGGCTTGCCGGACTTCTTGTGCACCGCCACCTCGGTGGTTTCGGTTCCGCCGTCGGTCTGCTTCATGAAGAAGTCGAGATCGTACACCGTCCCATCCGTTGCCTCCATGTCGGTGCACGCGAAGTACACGCCATGACCCAGGGTCGCCAGCCTCTCCTTGTGCACCTTCAGGAGCTCGAGCTGGAGCGTCTTCTCGTCGACCGTGTCGTAGACGAGGAAGTATCCACCTTTGAGCTTCGCATCGCTCTCGATGTACCGGGTGATGGCTTCGGCGAGCATGTCCAACGTCATCTCGGACACGGCTTGTTCTTCCGGGTGCTCGGGATGCTCGCTCGGATGTTCCGTCTTCTTCGGGTGTTCCGAATGCTCCTGGCCGAACGCTGATGCTGCGATCAAGATGAGCAAAGCGGTCAGCCCGGCGAGAATGCGCTTTTGCATGTCGAGTCCTCCTCGTGTATCGGCTGCGTCCATCGGGTCGGCGCGAAGGACCATCCGAGCCTCGGTTCCGGAGTCGTGACTGCCGGACTCTTCCGGCGCTGCTGCGGTTGCCGGATCGTGCCGGCGAGCTGGCGGCTCCCGAGCGTGGGCCGGGCACCGCAGAGCCACGACGCCTCGAGGGGAAGGGATCCTACAACAAACCCGAGGCGACGGTGCTGAGATGCGGCGTCACGCCTGGGCCCCGCACACCTCTCGACAACAGCGGCATGCCGCGCAGGGTTCCAGGGAGCCAGTCGTACTTGGCCGGACGGCGGCCCTGGGTTAACTTCGGCGCCGCGGCGCTGGAGCGGCGCGGGCCGGGCAAGGTGCCGACTTCATTGCGGTTGTGCCGAGATCACGCCTCCAGACGCGGAGTCACCATGCAGGATACCCACGCCTCGCGACCCGTTGGCTGCGGGCGATTCCGCCGCGGCGTGCGTGCGGGCGTTCTGGGCACGAGCCTCCTCCTCGGCAGCGCCCAGGGTGTCACCCTGCGGCTGGCCGGGGAAGGCGGCGTCGGTGCCGGCGCCGAGTTCCTCGAGGAGCACCTGCGGACCTGGAGCGAGCGCACGGGGCATCGCGTCGAGTCGATCGGCATGCCGAGCTCGAGCACGGAGCGCCTGGCCCTCTACTCGCAGTACTGGGCCGCCGGCTCCGACGAGGTCGACCTCTACCTCATCGACGTCATCTGGCCCGGGATCGCGGCGCCGCATCTCCTCGACCTCGGCCGCCATCTCGGTGCGGAGGAGCTCGAGGCGTTCGTGCCGCGGCTTCTCGAGGCCAACCGGGTCGGCGACCGGCTGGTGGCTCTGCCGCTGTGGAGCGACGTCGGGCTCCTCTACGTGCGCAGCGATCTGCTGCGCAAGTACGGATACGACCGACCGCCGCGGACATGGGACGAGCTGACGCGCTGGGCAGCGCGCATCCAGGAGGGGGAACGCGCCACCGATGCCGCCTTCCACGGCTACGTGTGGCAGGGTGCGCGCTACGAGGGGCTCACGTGCAACGCGCTCGAGTGGTTCGCGTCGTTCGGGGCCGGGCCCCTCGTCGGCGCGGACGGCTCGCTGGACCTCGACCTGCCGCGGGCCGCCTCGGCGCTCGAGATGGCGCGCGGCTGGATCGGAACGATCAGTCCACGCGGGGTGACCGCCTACATGGAGGAGGAGTCCAGGCAGATCTGGCAGGGCGGCCACGCGGCGTTCCTGCGCAGCTGGCCCTACGTGTACGCCCTGAGCCGGGCCGAGGGGAGCGCGGTGCGTGGTCGATTCGCCGTCGCGCCCCTGCCGAGCGGCCCGGACGGGCAGCGGGCGGCGACGCTCGGTGGCTGGCAGCTCGCCGTCAGTGCCCGGACGCGCCACCGTGAGGCGGCACTGGATCTGCTGCGCTTCCTGGCGGGCGCCGAGGTGCAGAGGGCACGCGCCCTCGAGCTCGGGCAGCCGCCGTCGCTGCGGTCGCTCTACGCCGACCCCGTGGTTCTGGCTGCGAACCCGCACTTCGAGGCCATCGATGCGGCGATGCAGAGCGTCGCCGTGCGGCCATCCAATGCGAGCGGTGATCGCTACAACGAGGTTTCCAATGCGCTCTGCGCCGCGGTCCACGAGGTCCTCACCGGCGGCCAGGAGCCGGAGAGCGCGCTGCGCAAACTGACGTCGCGCCTGCGCCGCGTCCTGGGGCGGCGATGAGCAGCCGACTCGAAGCGCGCCGCGCCCGCGTCGGTCTCGCCATGGTGGTGCCGGCTTCGCTCCTCGTCCTGCTGGCGGGGTTCGTGCCGCTCCTGCGCACCTTCTGGCAGAGC
>JBHHXQ010000168.1:0-7692 GCA_046757105.1 Candidatus Krumholzibacteriia bacterium | reverse complement strand
GAGCGTCCAGTCGGTGCGTTTGGTGTCCCGGAACTGGTTGGGACGCACCTCGTAGCTCACCGAGTCTCGCGCGATCGTGACCGAGAAGTTCGTGCTGAGCGCCTTCAACGGCTCGAACCTGCCGGACACCCGGAAGGAGCGCGAGACGTTGCGGCGCGTCTCGAGCGCGAAATCGGTCTCGTTCGCCCGGCCACCCGCAGACGTGCGGCTCACGTCCGTGAAGCTCTCCTCGCTGCGCGTGGCCTTGAAGCCCATCGTGAGCTGCGGCAGCCACTTCCCGATCGGCATGTCGACGTCGACGCTCGCGGTGTCCCCCTCGCTCGTCGACTCGGTCTCCCCGGCCGGGTTGCCCGCGGTGACGAAGCTCGGACTGCGATCGAGGTTGCTGTTCATGGCGCGGCCGAAGCGCCCGCGCACCTTGATCCACGCCAGACGATCGAAGCGGGCGCCGAAGCCGAACGAGTTCCCGGCCGATTCGTGCTCGCGCCGCCCCTGGCTCGAGCCCGCGGTGGCCGCGATGTCCTGCTCGTTCTGGTTGAAGGTGCGCGAGTACGATGCGTTGGCTCGCAGGCCGGCCATCAGGTCGCGGCCGATGGTTCCGGAGAGGGTGGCCGAGCGATCCTCGGTCGCGTCACGCGTGCGATCCTGGGTGATGCTGCGGGTCCCGAAGCGGTCCATTCTGCGGTTCGAGGTCGAAAGCATGAAGCTGAGGCCCTGGGACGGAATCGGCAGGCTGAAGGAGTTGCGGATCGAGCGCGTCTCCGATTCCGTGTTCTGGGTCAGGCTGATGTCCTCGCCGTAGCTGAGCGACGACGTCAGCGAGATGCCGGAGACGTCGGTGAAGGTGCTCTGGAGGCTCGAGGCCAGCTTCATGTTGTCGTTGGAGCTGGACAGGGAAGCCGTCAGCTCGGGTGCGTAGCCGCGTTCCGCGGCGACCCGCGCGGCCGCCTGACGCGCGGCCCGTTCCTGGTCCGTCTCGGACTCCTCGGCGCCGAGCGAGTCCGCGGCCGCGGAGTCCCCGGCAGCGGCAGCCACCGAGTCCGCCAGGGCGGCAGTCGAATCGCTCGGCGCCGCCGCACCCAGCGAGTCGACGGGTGAGCCGGCCTCGGCCGCCTCCCGCATCGCGCGTCTCACCAGCTGCGCCGGATCGACGCTCGGCGGCGCTCCGGAGGTCGGCTTGCGATCCGAGGCGCGCGAGATCACCGTCGTGGACTTCGGTGCCGGCGTGCCGCCGCCCGGGCCGGCCGCCGTGCTGTCGGTGGGAGACTCGCCGGATTCGTCCTCCGGCGGCACGATGGGGCGCTGCTTCCACTCCTCGAGACGCGCCTCCCATTCCTCGGCCGCAACGCTGTCGGGGACCGCGACCGGGCCTCGCGTGAGGGGCCAGAACGCAGCGGCGGGGGATGTCGTGGACATCAGGACGAACGCCGAGAGCAGAATCGGCACCCACGCGGACGCCTGCAACGCGCACCGCATCCCTAGCCCTCCGTACCCGAGCGCAACGACCTCGGAAGCGCGTGCAGCAGCTGCACGAACTCGCCCACCCCCAGCGTTTCCGGACGCCGCCCGAGGTCGATCGCGCTCTGTGCCTCGCAGGCGCCGACCGCCGACTCGTCCAGCGCGTAGAACTTCTTCAAGGTGTTGCGCAGAATCTTGCGCCGCTCGTTGAAGACGCTCTTGACCAGGTGCACGAAGCCGCCGCGCTCGCTCCAGGGAAGAGCGGGACCCGCGGCACGGGGCACGATGCGGATCACGGCCGACTCGACGCGCGGCGGCGGGAAGAACGCCCCCGGCTTCACGCGCGCTTCAATGGAGACCTCGTGGTACGCACGCAGGAGCACGCTCAGGATTCCGTAGTCGCGCGACCCGGGCGCCGCGACGATGCGCTCGCCCACCTCGCGTTGCACCATGAACACGGCGTCCTCCAGGTTCTCCTCCAGATCCAGGACCCCGAAGAGGACCTTGCTGGTCAGCTGGTACGGGAGATTCCCCGCCAGCTTGAGCCTGTCGACGCCCAGCTCCCGGCGCAGCGCCGGAGTCACCGCCCGCGTGAGATCCGCGTGCACGAGCCGCAGCCGTTCGCGCCCGGCGATCTCGGCTTCCAGGATCCGGGCCAGCTCGTTGTCCAGCTCCACGGCGACGACGCGCGCGCCCGCATCGAGCAGGCGCTCCGTGAGGACCCCGAGACCGGCGCCGAACTCGACGATGACCTGCCCGGGACCGGGCGCGATCACGCGCACGATGCGCTCGAGCACTTTGGGGTCGATCAGGAAGTGCTGCCCGAGCTTCTTGCGCGGTCGCAGGCCGTGCCTTCGCAGGCGCTCCAGGACCGGATTCGTCATACAGAAGCCTCCGCGACTCGGTCGCGCATCGGGGGCAGAAGAGCTTCGAGGCGCGTGGACGCCAGTCTCAGGAAGCAGTGGGGACGGTTAGACCTCCGCAAGGCGGGCCACAAAGCGTAGCACCGGCCCCGGGGGCGGTCAAGGAAGCCCGCCGCGATTCGCGATCCGTGCGTACGGGCGTGACGCGGCCGCCACCGGCGCACCGCCGACGGGCGACCGGCCGTGGTCATGATCCTTCCAGGAAGCGGTCGCAGTTGCGCGTGGTGAGCGCCGCCACCTCTTCGAAGCTGATCTCGAGAATCTCCGCCAGGCGTCTGGCGATGATCTCCACGCGTCCCGGCTCGTTCCGGCGTCCGCGCATGGGGTGCGGGCTGAGGTACGGCGCGTCCGTCTCGAGGAGCAGCGACTCGCGCGGCAGGTCGCACACGCAAGCGGCGAGCGGATGCTTGTCGAACGTCAGGAAGCCACCGATCCCGAAGAACAGGTGCAGGCGGCGGCCCACCTCGAGGAGCACACGCGCTCCGGTGAAGGCGTGCAGGACGCCGCGCAGCCCGGCGGCCTCCTCGTCGAGGATGCGCGCCATGTCCTCGTCCGACTCGCGGTTGTGCAGGATCACCGGCACCTCCTGGCGGCGTGCCAGGCGGAGCTGCCGGCGCAGGACCTCGCGCTGGATGTGGCGCGGCGAGTGATCATAGTGGAAGTCGAGGCCCATCTCGCCGGCCGCCACCGCCGCGCGCGAGGCGAGCATGGCCTGCAACTCGCGCTCGGTGGCGTCGTCGTAGAGCCGCGCGTCGTGCGGATGCACGCCGACCGCAGCCAGGATGCTCGCATCCCGGCTCGCCAGCTCCACCGCCGCCCGGCTGGACGGGAGATCGTAGCCGGGGCACAAACAGCGCTGCACGCCGGCGGCCCGCGCGCGCTCGAGCACCCGGCCGAGGTCCGAGTCGAAGTCCGGGCTGTTCAGATGTACGTGGGTGTCCACCAACATCGACCGCTCTCCTCGATGGGCTTGCGCGCCGCGCGTGCTTTCTGTCAGTCTTTCGCGCCATGCGAATCGCGAACGCCGGATGCACATCCCACCAGCCGGGCGCGCAGTATAGCACCGGAGGTGGGCGCCGAATGCAGGCCTGGCCCGCTCTGGTGGCCCTCGTCTGCACGGCGCTGGCGGCGCTCCCGGTCCGCGCCGCCACACCGGGCGAGGTCCTGCGCCGGTACCTCGACGCGCGCATGCGCGGCGACGTGCAGGCCGCGCGCGCGCTCTGGGACTCCAGGGACCTGCGGCGCTCCAAGGCCATGGGAACGCGCTACGCGGGGCTCGAAGCGCGCTTCGACGACTACTGGCTCCTGAGCGCCGAAGAGTGCGCGGCGGTCGCCGCCGAGGCGCGCCCGGTCGTCCGGGACAGCGTGGTCGAAGACGAGTGGGCGCGCTTCAGCGTGGTCCTCGAGTCCCGCACGTCGGGCGACCCCATCGACACGTTGAGCTACGTCGTGCGCTCCGCGAACGGCTCCTGGCGGGTCTCCCTCCCCTACGAGAAGGCGACGGTGGCCTGGACACGCCGGGAGGGACGGTTCTTCAAGGTACGCTCCAAGAAGCTCGTTCTCGTCAACGGGCAGGCGATCGCGGCCATGGACAGGGCCATCGTCGAGATTCTCGAGCGCCTCGGCGCGCCGCCCACCTCGCAGCTGCGGCTCGAGCGCGTCAAGCTCGAGTACTACCTGTGCGAGAACGACGACGACATCCGCATGCTGGTCGGTTCGGTCGATCGCGAGGGCTACCTGCCCGCGGGCGAACGCATCGTGACGCGCGCTCTGCCGGACATGAATTCCGTGGCGCGCGCCCTCGTCAATCTGACGCTGCGCAGAACGCCGCACCGCAGCGTGGCAGTCCTGGAGGAAGGCCTGGCAGCAGCGCTCGGAGGCACGCGCGAACTCTCCGGCGAGGTGCTCCTGCAACGCGCCCGCAACTCGTTGGCCCTGGACGCGAGCGCCTTCGAATCCCCTCTCGATCCCGACATGTTCGACCACCCCGGTGTGGTGCCGATGGCCGCACTGTGGTGCATGGGGCTTCTCGAGGATCTCGGCCCGTCGCGTTTCTTCGAGCTGTACCGGGAGCTGGCCGGGACATCGAGCCAGGTGCAGGCGCGCAGCGCGGCCGACATCCGCGCCGCCATCGAGAAGGCCACGGGGAAGAGCGGGGACGCGCTCTTCGAAGCCGTTCGCGCCAAGCTCGGGGCGCTCGATCCACCCCTGCGGGCCGGCTGTACGTCGTGGCCCTTCGAAACCCGCGGCATGCAGCCCGTCTTGAGGTGGCGCGACGGCGAAGAGATGTGGGCCTTGCAGGCCTTCGAAACCGGCGATGACTACACGATGACGATCGCACCCTACGAACCGGGGCCGCCGCGGTGGGTGCGGCGCTTCACGGACTCGCTCGCCGTCGCCCACGGCCGGGAGCCCGCGTACGCGGACGACGAGCCCGAGCCGGTGAGCCGACCTTCCGGGGATCCGCCGGAAATCGTTCTCCTCGTTCGCGAACGCCTCGACCAGGAGCCGGAGCCGTTCGAGAGCCCGCTGTTCGCCAGCCACTTCGCCTCGCGCCTGTACGCCCAGGAGCTCTACGGCCTGTTCGTGAACCCGGATGGGGCCTGGCTGTACGACTATCGCCGCGGAATCCTGATCGCCGAGTTCTCCGCGGACACGTCTCCTCCAGGGCATCCGACCTTCTACGACGAGGAGCTCGGGCGCATCTGCTTCCGGTTCCGCCGCGACCTCTTCGCGAAGCAGCTGGCCGCCTACTACGTCACCGTGTTCATCTACACGGGGGAGTAGAGTCGCCAGCGTCTCACCGAGGAGCCGTCATGTGGAGGCCGGGGCCGTGGATCGCTCTGGGGCTCGGAATCGCCACGCAGACGACCCCGCCGGCAGCCGCGCAGCCGACACTCGTCGGGGCGTGGGGTTCGCAGGGCCAGGCCATCGGCCAGCTCCAGGCGCCCAACGGAGTCGCCGCCAACCGGGGCGACACCCTCTACGTGGCCGACTCCTTCCTGAACCGGATCACGTTGTTCGACAATCGCGGCGTCCCGCTGGGCGCCTGGATCGACCAGGGCTCCGGGCCGGGCCAGATCGATTTCCCGGTGGGGCTGGCGATCGATGCCGAGGGCGACGTCTACGTCTCCGACTCCGGGAACAATCGCATCCAACGCTTCCGGCGCGACGGCACCTTCGTCGAGGCCTTCGGTGACAGCGGCTCCGGCCCCGGCCAGTTCATCACGCCTTCGGGAATCACGCTCACGCCGGACAGGCAGCTGTACGTCGTGGACCACTTCAACCGGCGCGTGCAGCAGATCGACTGGAGCGAATCGCCGCCTCGGATCGCGCGTGTGCTGGACGGCGGGGACGTCGGCTTCGTGGGACCGAGCGGTGTGGCGCTCGACTCGCTCGGGTTCATCTACGTGGTCGATTGGGAGGGCCACGAGGTGCTGAAGCTCGACCCGGACGGCAGCTTCGTCCTGCGCTGGGGAGGCGAGGGCACCGAGCCCGGCCAGTTCGGAGCGCCCGTCAGCGCGGTCGTGGATGGTGACTTGCTGCACGTCTCCGACGGCCTGAACGGCCGCATGCAGAGCTTCGATCTGGACGGCAACTTCGTGTTCGAGTGGCCATCGACCGGATTGCCGGCGCCGATACGCATCGCGATCGGTCCGACACGCCGACTGTTCGTGACCAGTGGCAGCCCACGGGTGTTCGTCTTCCAGCTCAGCGTGCCCGTGTCCGAGAAGAGCTGGGGCGACGCGAAGTCACTCTTCCGCCGATGACCTCTCGTGGTGTCCGATTGGAGGCTTGGGGTTCCTGGAGTGAGCGAGACGAGGGAGGTCGGGCGCGATCAGCGCACCTGGTACCACCAGCACCAGATCTGGCGGCGCAGCTTCGGAAGACTCGGCGCCTCGAGCAGCTGGCCGTGCCAGCCGCTGGGAGTCGCCAGGTAGCGATTCTGCCAGGATTGGATCGTGAAACCGAGATAGGTCTCGTTCAGATTCCGAAGCACGATCTTGGATCTGGCGGTCTCCAGCATTGTCAAACCTTCCGCTCGCCTCCGACACCACTGCGCGGACTGGCATCGGACTGGAAGTGAGGAAACGGGCGCGGGACACGAGCCGCGCCCCAGGATTGCTCGTGCCACCGCAGCCCGTCGCGTTTCCGGCGTCGAAGCGTGCGCCCCAGCGGACTCAGGTCCCCACCTGGTACCACCACCGGCGGATCTCCCTGCGGAGCGTTGGCAGGTCGGTTGCGACGATCGTTTCGCCACGCCCCTGTGCCCACTCCAACGGGATGGCGATGAAGATCCCGTCGCGCTCGCGGATGCGGTACCCCATGAAGATCTCTTCGTACATCCCTCTGTCCGAGCTGGTCACCATCGAGTTCCGCTCCGGGTCGTTCGCCGTCACACACTGCTTCTGTCCACCCGACAAGGCACAAGACGTACCAGCTCGGAGCGATGCGGCGCGGCGAGAAACAACTTCCGACAACACAAGCAGTTGCGACCCCGGAGCCGAGCATCTCCGGGGCGCGAGCCGCCACCGTGCGCATCGTGACGCGGGCTTCACGAGAGCGTTTCGAGACAGTCTGTCAATTCGGCGCCCGGGGTGAGACGCTCTGTCCGCGGACCCAGCGGCTCGGGAAGGGCCCGGCAGACACCGCATCGCACCGGCCGCAGGGGCAGCTTCTCCCGTTCTCCGGCGGCGGAAACCCCCGGGCGACACGTCCGGCCCGATGCACCGGGCTGGGGAGGTTGCAGCCCTGCGGGCCGAGTGAACGATTGCGATGGAGAACGAAGGTGCTGCCGCGAGAGAGAAGACCGTCGTGCAGGGAAGAGAGGTGCCGTGGGGAAGAAGGGCCGAAGAGCGACCGATGTGGCGTGGCGAACCGGAGCCCGAACTGCGCCCCCAGGGTCGAGCCTTGATTACCCGGTTCGGCCCACGCTCACACCGGTCACGTCTCGAGCTGCGCCCCATGAGCTCGAGACGTTCGAAGAAGTGCGCCCCGTCGTGGTTGTCCCGCCCCTTCGAAGCTGTGCGCCTCTTCGATGACGTGCGTCCCGTCGATCGCGTCGAGAAGATGCTCCACCAGCACCAGCGCCCCAAACGCGATCTGCCTTCACACAAGGCACGTGGCGTACCAAACGCACACGCTTCGAGGCAGAGCCCCCAACGCATGCTCTCTCAAGGGGTTGCGCCGGCGCCCCGAAAGCACCCGGCGCGCCTACGGCGCGGCATCGTGACAGCTTGTTCCCAGGCGATGCTGCGAGTGCGACAAGTTGTCCGCGTCTCTGCGGTGTTTCCGAGGGCCCAGCGCGTTC
>JBHHXQ010000167.1:0-7710 GCA_046757105.1 Candidatus Krumholzibacteriia bacterium | reverse complement strand
CGGAGGAGCGACCGTCCGGACCGATCCTCCGCGCCGAGACGCGCTCGCAGGCACCACCTGCAGCACGAGACTCCGTCGCGGCGGCGCACGAAGAAGAAGCGGCGCCGCGTCGGCGCCGCTTCGGTCCGCCGATGGTGCGTGCTGTCCTAGCGGGAGCCGTTGCTCCCGAGGCTGACCTCCGAGTCGATCAGCTGCGGCGTCACGAAGATGATCAGCTCGCGCTTGTCGCTCGTCTTGTTCGTGTTCCGGAACATCCAGCCGACGCCGGGGATGTCCTGCAGGACCGGGATCCCGGTCCTCACCTCGGAATGGACGTCGCGGATCAGGCCGCCGATGATCGCCGTGTCGCCGTTGTCGACGACGACGCGCGTGTCGGCTTCGCTCGTATTGATGATCACGCCACCTTGCACCGTGGCCTGGGCGGACAGCTCGCTGACCTCGGGATGCAGATCCAGCGTGATCGTCCTGTCCGAGTTGACGTGCGGCGTGACCCGCATCTGGATTCCCACGGTGGTGAGTTGCGTGATGGCGTTCCCCGCCTCGTCGGCCACGATGAGTGGAATCTTGGCGCCGACGAGGATCTTCGCTTCACGGTTGTTCACCGTGGTGATGTTGGGGTTCGAGATGATCTTGGCACGCTTGGAGCGGGCGAGCGCGTCCAGCATCATGTCGAGCTGCCCCCAGGACTGCACGGAGCCGATGCGCAGGCCGCCCACGGCGCCGGAGGTCGGTGCCGTCACGCCTGCGCCGCCCAGCAGGTTCCCGGCCATGATGTTCGCGGCGCTCCACTGGATCCCCAGGTTTTGACTGTCGTCGGCCGAGACGTCGACCAGCTTCGAAACGATCTCGACCTGCTGCGTGCGGCTGTCGAGTTCGCGCGCCATGTTGGTGATCTTGGCCACGCTGTACGGAATGTCACTGACGATGAGCGCGTTCGTGCGCGCATCCACCTGGATCGTGCCGCGCTGCGTCAGGATCTCGGCGAGGGACTGCTTGAGCTCCTTGGCGTCGGCGAACTCCACGCGCACGACCTCGGTTTCGATCGGCAGCAGGTCCTCGCGCTTGCGCTCGGCGGCGGCTTCCTCGAGCTCCTCGTTGCGGATCCTCTGCAGGTTGCCGACGCGGATGATGCCGTTCTCTTCCACGTACCCGAAACCGTGCGCCTTCAGGATGGACTCGAGTGCGTCCTTCCACGGCGTCTCCTTGAGCCGGGCGGTCACCTCGCCCTGGACTTCGCGGCTGGCGACGATGTTCCTCCCCGAGTAGTCGGAGAGCGTACGCAGCACGGTGCGGATGTCCGCCCCCTGCACGTCCAGGTTGACGCGGCGGCCGCGCGACTCCCGCAGGGGGATCGGCTGCGGCGGGTCCGGCGAGGTGTCCTCGCCGGAGGCGAGGGGGGCGCTCTTCCAGCGAGGTGCCGCGAGTGCCGCATCCACGTCGTGCAGTGTGACGCCGGAGACCTTCGAACCCGCCGCGGTCCGTCGGGATGTCTGCCGCACCGAGCTGTCGACGTGCGTCGGCGGCTGCAGGCTCGGCTGCTCCTGGAGGACCTCCTCGAAACGCGGCACCGCGAGCGAGGCCTCCTCGACCAGCGCCGGCTCCGCGGCGTCGGATTCCTCGACACCGGGCGTGGCGACGCTGGCCTCGCTCGGCGCCGTCGCTGCCTCGGGCTCCGGGTTGGCTTCGACCTGCGTCGCCAGCGCCGGGCCCTCGTCCTGGCCGGTCTCGGGGCTGTCCTTCTCGACGGGAATTACCGGAACCGGGAACAGCTGCGACGCCGAGGCGGACACGGCCGGCTCCGGAGACGGTTCTGGAAACGGCTCCGGAACCGGCTCCAGTGGCGCATCCGTGGCGTCGCCGCGGCTCAGCTCGGGGTCCACCGGGAGTGTGACCTCGGGGATCGGATCACCCGGCGTCACCACCAGCACGAGCTTGCCGTTCTCACGCCGCACCTCGTGGGCGGCACTCTCACGCAGGTCCGCCACCACGCGGGTCACGGGTTTGGGCTGCTTCGCGAACTGCGCGATCCGCACGCGCTTCACCGGCCCACCGGGAACGCTGCGCGTGGTCACGCGAACGGCGTTCTCCACCCCCACGAGGTCGACCACGATTCGATCGGGTCCGGACAGGGTGAAGGACTTGTGGGAAACCGCGCCGTCCACGTCGAGGACGATGCGAGCTCCATCTCCGACACCGCGGATCTCGATTTCCCGGAGAGTCTGTCCGGACGCGGCGGCGCTCATCAGCAACCACAAGCCGGCGAACACCGCGATCCGCATTCCGTGCGCTCGCATTCTCATGCTCCTCACTCCTCACGATGCAGACGTAGCGTGACCCGCGTCGTCTGGCCGAAGACGTTCAAGCGCGCCACCAGCGCATCCTGGGTCACCGAGACCACGGTTCCGTTGCGCACCCGGTCGCCGGGCCGCAGGCCGTATCCGAAACCCTGCGAGTCCTGAACCATCGCCACGTGCTCCTCCATCTCCCACAGAACGCCGACGAGCTGCACCGTGTGCAGGTCGACCAGCTCCTGGAGCTTCGGCTCGAAATCGCCGCCCACGAGCGGCCGGAACGGGTCCCGGGTGCCGAAGGAGCTGTAGAAGTACTTCTTCTCACGCACCTGCTGGGGCAGCTCGAACTCGGTGCCGAGTCGTCCCGTAGAGGTGCTGTCGGCCTCCGAGAGGAGGCTCGACAGACGTGAGGAGTCCTGCGAGTCCTGCTTCGAGGGCTCGTTCGCGGGCTCCCCGGCGGCCGCCGGGGCGGCGACAAGAATCACACCCAGAATCCGGATCGTGCTGCGCATCAATGTTCCTGCACCCCCGAAGCGCCACCGCGCGTCTGGCGTTGGGGAATCCTTCTCGGGATCCTGCGCCCGGACTTCTCGGCCGGGGGCGCCTGCTCGGGCTGGGCCACCGGATCGCGCAGGGAGTACGCCGTGGCGGTGAAGCTCGCTGTGAGTGTGTGGTCCGTGCGCCCCAGGGCTCCCGACTCGCGGCGCTTCTCGAGCTCCCTGCCGCTGACCCCACTGAGCTGCAGGCCGCTGACGTTCACCAGACGCGGCAGATTCGCCAGACGCGACAGGAAGATCCCCAACTGGTGGAAACCGCAGGCCACCTGCACCGCGACCGGATTCTCGTTGTAGAACTCCTGCGGCTTCGGGGCTTCCGGCTTGAAGAGCTCGAAGGTGACCCCGGCCTGCTCCCCCGCCCGCGTGACCTGGGTGAGCAGCTGCGCAACCTCCTTGTCCGTCGGCAGCAGCGCCTCGGCCTGCTTCCACCTCTTCTGCAGCTCGGCGTGCTCGCGTTCCAGCTGCGGCAGGTTGCCCACCGTGCGCCGAGCCTTCTCCAGCTCGGTCGAGACGCTCTCGTACTCGGCGCGCAGCTTCGCCGTTTCCTTGGCGCGGCGCGAGTACCCGAAGGGCAGCAGATCCGAGACGAAAAAGCCCCACAGCACCGTCACCGTGACCGCTGCGGTGAGCAGGATCTTCTGCACCCTTGGATCCCGAAGTGACATCTCTCCTCCGTGACCGTGTCTAGGGCTGCGCACCCGAAGTCACGCTGAACTGCACGACATCGAGGTCCTCGATCGCACCCTGTTGGGCAACGCTCAGATCGACCGCGGTCCAGTGCTTGGTCTTCCCGAGGTTCTGCATGAAACGAGCGACGTTGAAGTTCGAAAACGTCACACCGTCGATTCGGTAGTTGCGCTCACCGAGCTCCTGCATTGCCGAGAGCCACATGTTCTGCGGCAAGCTCTTGCTGAGCTCGTCCAGGAGCTGCACCCGGAAGTACCGTTGGCGATCGAGGCGCGCGACGATGTCCAGGCGACTGCGGACTTCCTGGCGCTTCTGCGTGATCAGACGGATCTTCTCGAGCTGCGGTTTGTACTGATCGGCCTCCAGGCGGACCTCGACGATCCCCGCCTCGAGCTTGGCGACCTCGCGCCCCTGCAGGGCCGCGACGGTCGCAACCAGGCACCCGACACCGGCGAGCACCACGAACGGAACCACGGCGCCGAACTGCGGAATCTTGAACGCTGGCAGATTGCGCCGGCGGGCGCGTTCTTCCTGTGGAAGTAGGTTGATCCGAATCACGCCGTTACTCCAGGCGGCGCAGCCCGAGGCCGACGCCGACCGTCAGGAGCGGCGCCACCTCCTCCACGGGCTGCCCGGCAAAAAGTTCGGGATCGTACGAGAGTGTCCGGAGCGGATCCAGCACCTCGACGGGGACATCGTGACGCTTCGAGAGGTGCCTGCGCAGAAGCGGCATCTGGGAACCGCCACCGGACAGAACGAGCTGGTCGAGCTCGACCCGGTCACCACTGCCCTTCAGATAGGCGAAGGAACGTTCCAACCCCACGGACAGCTCTTCCGCCGCGCGACTGACGGTCTCGGTCAGCGCCTGGCCCTCGAAGCCCTCCGGCGGCCTCTCCGCGTTCAGCAGCTTCGACGCCTCCTCCTGGCCGACGTTGAACTCGCGCTGCACCTCCTCGACGAAACGCGAGCGCCCCACGGACAGGTCGCGCGTGAACTGCGGTGTTCCGTCCTGGACGATGTTGAGGTTCGTGACCTCCGACCCGACGTTGAGCAATCCCACGACCCTGCCCGGCTCGATCTCGTAGTTGGCCTCCCAGCAGTTCTGCACCGCGAAGGCGTCCACGTCGATGATCTGCGGCTGCAGATCGGCATCGCGCACCAGGTCGGCATGCTGGTGGATCAGCTCCTTCTTCGCCGCGCCGAGCAGGACCAGCATCTGGTTGCCGCCGACCTCTTCGTCGAGGATCTGGAAGTCCAGGCTCACGTCGTCGATGTCGAAGGGAACGTGCTGCTCGGCTTCCCAGAAGATGGCTTCCTGCGCGTCGTCCTGATCCATGCGGTCCATCAGGACCTTCTTGACGATGAGCGCGCGGCCGCTCACGGCGGTGACGACGTCACGACTCTTGATCCCCGCCAGGGCCACGCACTCGCGAATGGCGTCGAGCACCAGAAGTCGATCCATCACCTCGCCGTCGACGATGGCCTCCGGCGGCAGCGGCACCACACCCAGTCGCTTGAGCGCCGGGGCCGAGCGGCTGAAGTCGATCTCGACCACCTTCACCAGGCTCGACCCGATGTCGAGGCCGACCGTGGACTTGCGTACACGCGACAGGGAGAATCGCATCGTGCCCTCCAGGCATGCTGCATTGCAGCGGCACGTCTCGGGTCGTGCATTCTTCCCGCTTCTCGACGCCCGAGCCCCGCGGATCTCCGCGCGGCTGGTGGCGTCCCGGGATTCGCGCCCTCGAAGCGCAAGGGTTGTGCCAGGGGACGACCGGACGTCTGGAGACCCTTCACGCCACGAGAGGGCAGCCGCCACCGAAACCCAGCCGGAAGGTGGTGCGCGGACTCGTGCTGCGAATGCCGGCGCGTCTCTCGCGGTGCCGTGCGCAGGAAACGACGCCGCATCAACGACGCAGCAGTGTGACGTACCAGGCGGCGAGCGACTCGCCGAAGAACAAGCTGAGCGCCGCGCTGGCGGCCAGGAACGTTCCGAAGGCCACCATGCTCTGGCGCCCCCCGCCCCTCGACATGAGGAGCACGCCGTACACGGAGCCGAGAACCGCGGCGAGGAAGATCGTGAGAAGGACGTGCAGCGGTCCCAGGAACGCGCCGATCATGCCGGCAAGCTTCACGTCTCCGAAACCCATGCCTTCCACACCGCGCGCGGCCTTGTAGGCCACGGCCACGGCCCAGATGAAGCCGGCTCCGGCGGCCATCCCGAGGAGCGCCCGGAGCACGCCGAGGGGCAGCACGGTTGCAGCCAGCACGAGCCCCAGACCGAGCGCCCCCAGCGACAGCTCGTCTGGAATGATCATGTGCTGCCAGTCGATCCATGCGATCGCCAGCAGCGTCGCCAGGAAGAGGAAGTAGGTGACCCCGGTGCCGTCGGGCCCGAACCGACGCAGGCAGAGAACTGCGAGGGCGGATGTCATCAGCTCGACGAGCGGGTAGCGCCAGGAGATCCGCGTCCGGCAGCCGGCGCACCTGCCGCGCAGCGCCTGAAACGACAGCACCGGAACGTTCTGGAACCACTGCACCGTGCGGCCGCAGTGGGGACAGTGTGAACGTCCGTGCCACGGCGATTCGTCGCGCGGCAGACGGTAGATGAGCACGTTCAGGAAGCTTCCGAAGACCAGGCCGAAGACGCCTGCAACGAGATCCGTCAAGGTGTGCCCTCCGGGCGGCGGGTACGCAGTCCGGTCTCGATGCGCCGCAGGTTCTCCCGGGCGACGACGCGCAAGGCCGGGTTGTCGGTCTGTTGGAGGACGTCGTGCCACAGCATCCAGGCCGTCTCGAGACGCCCGAGCCGGCGATTGAGGTAGGCCTGGAAGCGCAACGCGCGCTCCCTGCCTTCGGGATGGCGGGCGGCCAACCCGAACCAGCGGATGGCAGCGTCCGTGTCGCCCCCGGTCACGTAGGTGAGGAACCCCATCTCGAACGGAAACTTGGGGCTTTGTGGGTTGGCGCGCGCACCCCGGCGGAGCAGATCGAGCGCCCCGTCCAGATCCTTCAGGTCGGTCGCCAGAACGACGGCACCGAAGATGTAGGCGTGCTCGTACCGCGGGTCGAGCGTGTTGACGGCGTCCAGGAAGTGACCGAACTCGCCGAGATCGTTGTCACCCTGGCGGTGCTCGCCGTAGTACTGCACGGCCTGCATCCACGCGAGGTCCGCGGCGGCTTCGCGGAAGCCGAGTGCCACGGCCTCCAGAAACGGAATCGCGGGCAGTGATGCCACCCGGTGCCGCGGGTTCTCGCGGGCCTGCGAGATGCCGACGCGCCCCACGCACACGGTCGTGGCCACCAGGGCGCCCAGAGCCATGAACCTGAAGAGCCAAGCGTGTGGCTTCATCGGAAATCCCGACGCCGGAAGACGAGCGCCGCCAGGTAGAGCACCGTGGCGGTGTACAGCCCTGCGTAGGCGACGGCGACGACGAGCCGCTGGGCTGGAATCGGCACGCCGTGGACGGCCTCGCCGCGCAGGTTGAAGAGACCGAGAGCCGGGACCGTCAGGCTCAGCGTCTCGAACAGCGTGCTGCCGCCGGTGGCGTGCACGTAGCGCAGCATGGTCTCGCTCAGATGTCCGGCCACGAACAACATCAGGGTGAACACGGCAGCCAGGATCGGCGACGTGAACGTGGAGAACAACACGGCGATGCCGGCCACCACCAGCATTTCGAGAAGCGACCCCAGCACGGCGGTCAGATACGCTGGGCGCCATCCGAAGCCGGCGGCCTCGAGCGCCACCGCGAAGAGCAGCGTCATCGCCCCGGTGAGGACGAGGAGCGTCGTCATCAGTCCGAGACACTTCCCGGACAGGTACTCGAGCCTCGTCAACGGCTTGGAGAGCAGGATGTCGAGACTGCGCCGATCCATCTCGCGGCGCACCAGCGCGGATCCGGCCAGCAGGATGACGAGGATCCCGAGGAGATCGATGGCGGCCAGACCGAAATCGGCCACGACCTTTTTCTGTGCGCCAGGAGCCAGGGGCGTGAGCACACACGAGCTCGCGACCAGCAAGGCCGCGAACAGGACCACCACGTAGAGGATGCGCTCGCGCCGCATCTCGATCAATTGCCAGAACGCCAATGGTTTGTCTACGACGATTGGCCCGATCGATCGTACCACCGCGTCCCGGTCCGCCCGCTCGCCGCCTTGACGGACGAGATCTCGAC
>JBHHXQ010000166.1:0-7750 GCA_046757105.1 Candidatus Krumholzibacteriia bacterium | reverse complement strand
TCGGGCTCCTGCGGCGCGCCAGCTGGGCGGCCCGGCGGCTCGATCGCGACGACCGCCTGCGCCTGGCCCTGGCGCACGCATGGATCACCGCGCCTCGGCTTCTTCTCCTCGACGAGCCGCTCCGGGGGGCGGGCTCCGAGGTGGCAGCCGAGCTTCTCGCTTCCCTCGACGAGTGGCTCGACGCGGACCCGCGGTGCTCTCTGGTCGTCGCCGGACAGAGCCTGCGGCCGTTCGCCGGGCTTCTGACGCGCGCGTTTCTGCTGCAGGAGCGCGCGCTGGTTGCGGTTGCCCCGCAAGATCTCCTGTGAGCCGGGCAGAAGATGTGGGCGGCGCGGCCACGGCTTGTCAACGCCGGGACCGTTCTCTACTCTGGCCCCGGTCAGCGCACAATGTCGAGAAGCACGATCCGAGTGCTTGGCGCTTCGAGGCCGAAGCCTCGCCGCGAAGGGGACGACGTGAAGGTCGAAGTCACCATCCGGTGCGTGAGGTGCCACAACGTCGAGAAGGTGATCACGGAATCCTGGTCGTTGCTGAAGACGACCTGCGGGTGCGAGGGCCCCTACCGCGTGCTCGAGCGCCGGCAGCTGCCCGAGGAAGAAGGCAGGTCGGGCGCGAAGTCCGCGGCATCCCGCCGGACGGCGGGCTAGAGACCGCTCGATCATGCCGCTGGCGCGCCGGGCGAGATGCGCCCCATGACGGGCCGACCAGCCGCGCAGAGGCGCCGGAGCGGGCGCCGGTTCCGAGCGCCACAGGGGTGCGGGACATGCAGTCGGAACAGCGCCGGGAGCTCTTGGAAATCGTGCAGGAGACGCCGCGCCTGCTGCGCGAGGCCGTGCGGGGCCTGCCGCGCGCGCAGCTCTTGTGGACTCCGGCGCCGGGGGCGTGGTCCATTCTCGAGATCCTCTGCCACATGCGGGACATGGAGCGCGATGCCTACCTGGCGCGCTATCGGGCCCTTCTCGGCGGTCGCAGGCCGTTGTTCCGGAACATCGATCCGGACGCCCGCGCTGCCGAAGGCGACTACCGCAGCCAGCGGGTCTCCGAGGTGATGCGCGACTGGCAGCGCCTGCGCCGCGAGACGCTGCAGCTGCTGCGCGGAATCGACGCGGCGTCCTGGGGTCTCGAGGGCGCGCACGAGACCGATGGGCCGCTCGACGTGCAGACCCTGCTCGAGCATCAGGCGCGCGGCAACGACCGGGTGCACCTGCGTCAGATCGAGCGCAACAAGGAGCGCCATTCGGTTCTCACGCGGCTCGCGGCCGCTCCACTCGAGGTCGAGGCCGTGCTGCGCGCCGTTCCCGAGGACTGCTGGCGCCAGCGTTCCGGGAGCGCGCGCTGGTCGATCCTGGAGCATCTCGGGCACCTGAGCGATTTCGAGTACCTCATGGTCGAGCGCTACAGCCGCATGGCGAACTTCGAGCGCCCGCGGCTGCGGAGCTTCGATCCGGATGCGACCGCGGCGCGCCGGCGCTACCGGGATCGCGATCCCCGCGCGCTCGTGCGCGAGTTCAGGCGCCTGCGCGCCGCGACCCTCGAGCTGCTGCACGCCCTGGGACATCAGGCGTGGCGGCGCCAGGGCATCCACCCGGCGCGGGGCGAAGTGCGCATCGAGGACATGGTGGCTCATCATCTCGACCACGACGCGAAGCACGTGAGCCGCATGCGCTCTCTGGCGGAGGAGCTGCACTCCCCGCCGCCGGTGCGTGGGAGCATGGAAGGTGCTCCACGCTGAGGCCTCCGGCCACGGCGGGCGGCCACGATCCCATCGGGTCGCGGCATTCTCCGGTGCCGGCAGACTTCGCGGAGAGGAGACGCGGTTGAACGAGTCCGAGCGTCTGCATCACGAGGCACTCGTGTGCGATCTGCACGTCGATACGTTGCAGAGGATCGCCCTGGGACAGAGCCTCTCCGGCCACCAGGGGCATCTCGACATTCCGCGCATGCGCCGGGGCGGTCTGAACCTGCAGTTCTTCGCAGCCTGGGTCGACCGCGTCTACCTGCCACGGGACGGCACACCGGACCGCAGCTTCGCGCGCGCCATCGAGCTCCTGGACGCGTTCGATCGCGAGATGCGCGCCCACGCGGAGGCCATCGCGCCGGTGGGCAGCGCCGCGCAGGCGCGGTGCGTCCTGTCGGGGGGCCGCCTGGTGGCTGCGCTCGGCGTCGAAGGAGGGCACGCCATCGAGAACGATCTCGACAAGCTGCAGGAGCTGTACCGCCGCGGCGTGCGCTACATGACCTTGACCTGGAACAACACGACCGACTGGGCCGATGCCGCCAAGGAGGAGACGCTTCACGGGACACGCCACGGGGGTCTCACCGCCTTCGGTGAAGAGGTCGTGCGGCGCATGAATCGGCTCGGGATGATCGTCGATCTCTCGCACGCGGCGGAGAGCACCTTCTGGCACGTGCTGCGCATCTCCACAGCCCCGGTCATGGCCTCGCACTCGAACGCGCACGCGCTCTCTCCGCACTACCGCAACCTGAAGGACGAGCAGATTCGCGCCCTGGCCGAGCGGGGTGGGATCATCGGGATCAACTTCTACAGCGCCTTCCTGGATGCCGAGTTCTCGCGACGCAGCCAGGAGGCCGAGGAGCGTTGCAGGGAGAGCTTCGAAGCGTTGGAGCGCGAGCACGCCTACGACTACCCGCGCCTGGCCGAGCTGGGGCTGCAGCTCCTGAACGCGCAGATGGGCCACGTGCCGGTGCCGGCCTCGCGCATCGCCGACCACATCGAACACATGGTGCGCCTCGTGGGGCCCGACCACGTCGCGCTCGGCAGCGACTTCGACGGGACGAGCGCACTGCCGGACGACATGCTGGACGTTTCCTGCCTGCCGCTCGTCACGCGGTTGCTCCACGAGCGCGGCTTCGGCGAGGCCGAGATCCGCAAGATCCTCGGGGAGAACGTCCTCCGTTTCTTCGAGACCGTGTGCGGGTAGGGGCACGGCGCAGATCCATCCAGACCTGTCGCACCAGCAGTCGAGACGGATTCCCGGCGCCAAGGATCGGTCGGCCGTGGCTTCGGCGCCCGGGGCGGGGCGTGTGGGACCCGGGGCTATTGGCGACCGTCGAGGAGATGGCGGGCGCGGCGGAAGACGGCACGCCACATGCGGCGCGTGAGCCTGCCGGTCTGCGTGTTCTGGCGGCTCGGATGGTAGGAGGCCAGCAGCGTCAGGGAGGCACGCCGCGCGGCGCCGGTTCCGGGCCGGATCTCGTACTCGATGGCGTGGCCGAAGCGCGGTCGCGGTCGGCCCAGCGCGTATCCTGCGTCCTCGAGGAGACGCAGTCCGGCGGTGAAGCCGATCCGGCCGAGACACAGGAGCACACGGAGGCGGCCGAGGGCGGTGAGCTCGCGCTCCAGGTAGCCGGCGCAGCGACCGATCTCGTCGGCCGACGGCTTGTTGTCCGGAGGAGCGCAGCGGACGGCCGCACTGATGTAGGCGTCGCTGAGGACCTGGCCGTCGTCCCGCGAGGTCGAGGTGGGGATCACGGCGAAGCCGAAGGCGTGCAGCGCCCCGAAGAGCCAGTCGCCGCTCGAATCTCCCGTGAACATGCGGCCGGTGCGGTTCGCGCCGTGCGCGGCCGGCGCCAGCCCGAGCACCCAGAGCCGCGCGCGCGGATCTCCGAAGCCCGGAACGCCACGCCCCCAGTACTCCTGGTCGCGGTAGGCGCGGCGTCTGGTGCGTGCGATCTCGACACAGTGGCGCCGCAGACGCGGGCAACGCTCGCAGTCGATGACGTCGCGCGAGATTCGCGCGATCGAGTCGTCCCGCGGCTGTGGTGGCGTGGTCCACGCGGCGCGTCTGCTCGAGCGCTTCGGTGCTCTTCTCGGCACGAGCGCACCATACCACACCGAGATCGTCACCCGGAGGCGCTCGGCGCCAGACTGCCACCTCTCGGACGCCAGGGCTCGACACTCTGTTGACACTCCGGCTTCGGGATGCGCAGCATCTGCGATCGTGCCTCGATCCTCGCAGGGCAGTGGTCCCTGAACGAGGAGGGGGACGTTGGGCTCCACGAGCCCCTCGCGCATCCACTGACGCGGTGGTGTGGCATGGAGCTGGAGGCAGCCGGAACTCGGAAGGGGACGGGGTACGGCGGAGGCGTGGTCGGTGTGCTTCTCGTGCACCTGGGGGGGGCGCCGGACGTCGCCGCGGTGGCGCCGTATCTGCGCGGGCTCTTCTCCGATCGGGACGTCGCGCGGTTGCTGGGCGGCGGTGCGCTGCAGCGCCCCGTGGCACGGCTCATGGCCATGCTCTACGCACCGCGTCTCCGCAAGACCTACGCGTGCATCGGCGGCCACTCGCCGATCCTGCACTACACGCGCCTGCAGGCGCGCGGCGTCGAAACGCGCCTGCGCCTGCGCGGTCGCGACGCGCATGTGGTCTTCGCGACGCGTTACCTGCAGCCGACCGTGGATGACGCTCTCGCGACCCTGAGGGCTGCAGGCCTGCCGCGCATCGTCGTGGTGACGCTGCATCCGCAGTACTCCGCGGCAACCACCGGCGCCATCCTGGGTGAGCTGCGCCGGGCGGTGCACCGGTGTGCTCACCGCTTCCGGATCGATCTGGTGGATCGCTGGCACGGCGATCCCGGGTACCTCGACGTCGTGGCCGCGAGGGTCCGCGAGGGGCTCCAGGGGTTTCCGGAAGAAGTGCGCTCCGAGGTGACCATTCTGTTCTGCGCGCACAGCGTGCCGGAGCATCTCGCCCTGGACGGAGATCCCTACCTCGACGACGTCGATGCCACGCTGCAGGGGGTCCTGGCGCGTCTCCCGAGCGGCACGCGGCATCGTCTGGCGATGTTGCCGGGTCCCGGTCCGTTGCGTTGGATCGGCCCCGAGACGTGCGCCGTCGTCAAGGAGCTGGGACACGACGGGACGCGCTTCCTGCTGTGCGCCCCGCTGTCTTTCGTCACGGACCACATCGAAACCCTCTACGAGATCGACCTGGTCCTGCGGCAGGTCGCCTCACAAGCGGGAATCGTCGAGTTCCGGCGTGCCCCGGCCCTCAACGACGACCCGCGGTTCATCGATGTGCTCGCCAACCTGGTGGAGCGGCGTCTGTCGCGCTGATCCCCCCTGGAGTCGGGCACACCCCCACATGCGGGGGGTCTTGCCCGGTCGCGAAATGGGCTTCACGGGGGTTGCATTGCGAGGGGCGATCTTCTAGGATGCGGCCCGCAGTTGACCATCTGGCTCACAGCCAAGGGGAAGAACCGCTTCGACATGCCGAGGCGGGCAGGCTGCCGCCATCCAGGCCCCGGGCGGCAGGTTGGCCAATGCACTTTGCCGAGGAGTGACCCCCATGCAGAAAGCAGTCCGTATCGCTTGTGCCGTTCTCTTGACCGCGTTCCTGGGCGCGGGCTGCGGAGGGGGCGGCGACACTTCCGACCAGAGTTCCGGCACCACCACCGAAGACAGCTCGACGCAATCCTCGGGGCAGAGAGTCGGCAGCAGCACCGCGGCAGGCGCGAGCGCGACGCTTTGGGGCAAGATCGACCTCGCCGGCACGCCCCCCGAGCGCAGCAAGGTGAAGATGTCCGGCGACCCGGTATGCGCCCAGCAACACGAGGACATGCCGGTTCTGGTGCAGAGCGTCATCGCCAACGACCAGGGGATGCTGAAGAACGTCTTCGTCTACGTGAAGAACGGCCTCGAGGGCGAGGAGTTCGACGTGCCCGAGGCCCCCGTGGTCCTGGACCAGAAGGGCTGCATGTACGCGCCGCACGTGATGGGGATGATGGTGAAACAGGACCTCAAGATCATCAACAGTGATCCGACGTTGCACAACATCCACGCGGTTCCCACGGTGAAGGGCAACAGGGAGTTCAACATCGGGATGCCGCGCCAGGGCATGGAGTTCACGAAGACCTTCCCGAAGCCCGAGGTCATGGTACGCATCAAGTGCGACGTGCACCCGTGGATGGCCTCCTACATCGGTGTCCTCACGCATCCCTACTACGCGGTCACCGGCGACGACGGCAGCTTCGAGATCACCGGCCTGCCGCCGGGCGAGTACACGATCGAGGCCTGGCACGAGAAGTACGGCACCCAGACCCGGACGATCACCGTGGGCGATTCGCCGCAGGTGGAGGCCAACTTCACCTTCCAGGTGGAAGGGTCCTGAACCCAGGGCGAGACCCTCAACAGACCCACAGAGTCGGAAGACAGGGCCGGGAGGGCACACCTTCCCGGCCTTGGCATGTCCGGCCCGCGCCGGGCCGGGGGGCAGTCGCTGCGGCCGGCCGCCCGCGCGGACACCCGCACCGGACCTGCCCGGCGCCCTCCGCCGGCTGCACCGTAAGTTCATGAAATCAAATGAGATAAACACTCGAGCGGGGCCCGGAGTCAGGCGCACGGAAAGATCGTTGAAACGGACACCTCGGGTCGTCTAGCATCCAGGCGCTGCAAGTCGCGTCTTGAGAGGGAATCAGGGCGACGTGCGAGCCTCGACGAGCCTTCGACAGGGCAATACCGGATGACCTCCACCACTCCCGGGTTCTCGCCAACACGGGTCCGCGCGGCGCCCGCTGCGACAATCTGGCTGCACCGCTACGCCGTGTTCGTCGGTGTGTGCACGGCGCTGCTGGTGTTTGCCGGCGGGCTGGTGACGAGCACCGGTGCCGGCCTCTCGGTCCCCGACTGGCCGCTCTCCTACGGCATGCTGTTCCCCCCGATGGTGGGAAACGTGCGCTACGAGCACGGGCATCGGATGGTGGCGACGTTCGTCGGCATGCTGACGATCGTCCTGGCGATCTGGCTGTATCGGCGCGAGCCGCACCCCAGGGTGCGCTGGCTCGGCTTCTACGCCCTCGGCGCCGTCGTGCTGCAGGGCCTTCTGGGCGGCCTCACGGTCCTGCTGCTTCTACCGACGCCGATCTCGGTGGCGCACGCCTGCCTCGGGCAGACGTTCTTCGGCATCGTCGTGAGCATCGCGCTCCTCACGTCTCCGGGATGGCGCCAGGCGCGGCCGCCGATCCCGGCGCCGGCCGGCGGCATCTCCTTGCGCGCGCTTGCGATCGTGACGAGTGCCGCGGTCTACATCCAGCTGATCGTCGGCGCTCTCATGCGCCACACGGGTGCCGGGCTCGCCATCCCGGACTTCCCACTCGCGTTCGGCCGGCTGGTGCCGCCCTTCGAAGCTCAGGAGGTCGTCGTGCACTTCGCGCACCGCGTGATGGGCCTTCTCGTTGCCGGGTGCGGTTTCGCCACGGCCATGCAGGCGATGCGGCATCATCGTGACCAGGCGCCGCTTCTGGTGCCGGCCCTTCTGGTTCTGGGGCTCGTGCTGGCGCAGGTCGTCCTCGGCGGTTTCACGGTGTGGACACGGATGTCGGTGGTTCCGACGACGCTGCACGTCTTGAACGGCGCGCTCATTCTGGCGGCGAGCCTGGTTCTCACGCTGCGCAGCTTCCGCATGCTCGACTTCGCGCCGCGACACCCCTCGTACCAGCCCGTCCTCCGGCAGCAGGGGGTGTCGTGAACGGACGTTCCGAAGCCCTCGGCATCCCCCGCCCGCGTGCACGAGCCGCGGATTTCCTGGAGCTCACCAAGCCACGCATCACTGCTCTGGTCGTCGTCACGACCTGGGTGGGCTGGGTCGTCGCGTCGCACGGGGCGTCTGCTCTCGGAGTGCTTCTGCACACGCTGCTCGGAACCGCGCTGGTTTGCGGCGGCACGAACGCTCTCAACCAGGTCTGGGAGCGCCACAGCGATGCCCTCATGCAGCGCACGTGTAAGCGCCCG
>JBHHXQ010000165.1:0-7772 GCA_046757105.1 Candidatus Krumholzibacteriia bacterium | reverse complement strand
AGGTCCTCGAGGGCCTGGAGCGGCATGTGTGCGAGGAGGATCCGCACGTCGGTCTGCGGGCGCAGCACCTCCAGCATCTCCCGGGCGGCCTGCATCGGGTCGGCGAACTCGAGCCCGAGCGAGTCGGGCCAGCTCTCGAGGACGGAGCGTGATTTCCACGTCACGCCGGTTACTCCGATGTTGATGGCGCGGCCGCCGATCTTCTTCTGCAGCACCACGTACGGCCGCAGCAGGGGTTCACCGTGCACGAGAACGTTGGCGCTGATGAACTCCACCTGCAGCGTTTCGCGCAGGCGCTCGAGCTCTTCGGGCCCGATCAACAGGTCGCGTGAGGCGACGTTGGCGATCTGCAGGCCGATCTCGCGCATCCCTTCGAGGAACAGGCGCGTTCCGAGGGCGCGTCGGGCCTCCCGGCGTTCGGCCCAGCCACCGGCATCGAGGATCAGATGGTGCTCGTACTTCTGGGTCAGGGGTCTGAGGACCCTCGCCCGCCGGGCGAGGCCGCCGAGCCGGCCGGAACGTCAGCCGCAAGGCTCCAGAAACGCCTGGCAGTCGGCCGAATAGACGACCAGAAGCTCGCTCTGCTCTCGGCCGCAGCCGGACAGCAGCAGCACAGCCAGGAGAGCGCCGCAGCACATCCACCAGCGTTTTCCCATGATTCCACCTTGGCATCGAAGCTCGAGCGATCCGGCGCCCCGTGATCGTCCGCCATCCTAGATTATGGATCGACGCCGGCGGCTGTCAACGCGCCGAGGCGAGCGTCTGGGCGCGCTCCACGGCCGCGGCATACTCTTCTTCGTACTCCTCGATGACGCGATCGCGGCAGAAGCGGTCGAGCGCCGCCTGGCGGGCCGCCAGCTGCACGCGCGCCCGGCGCTGCCGATCGCGCAGGAGCTCGAGCGCCGTGCCGATCCAGCCGCTCACGTCCGCGGGATGACGCAGGAAGCCGGTGACGCCGTCATCGATCACCTCGCGCACCCCCCCGACCGATGTGGCGAGGACCACGGATCCGCTCGCCATGGCTTCCAGGGCGGCCAGACCGAAGCTCTCGTGATGGCTGGGAAGCAGGAAGAGATCTGCGAGGGGCAGGAGTTCCTCGATGCACTCCTGATTGCCGAGGAACACGACGCGATCCTCGCAACCGAGCTCCCGGATGCGGCGTTTCGCCAGCGTGATCTCCGGACCTTCGCCGATCAGCACCAACCGCGCCGGAAGCTCCTGCTGGACGCCGTCGAAGACCTCGATCAGGACACGGATGTTCTTCACCGGCCGGAAGTTCGAAGCATGCATGAGGATGAACTCGCCGGCGGGCGCGAAGCGCCGGCGGAGCTCCGGATTACTGGCCGGCGCAAACCGATCGCAGTCGACGAAGTTGTGGATCACACGGATGTCGCGCTCGACCTCGAACGTGCGCAGCGTCTGGCGGCGCAGGAACTCCGAGACCGCCGTCACGCGGTCGCTCTCGTCGATGCAGAAGCGCGTGATGCTCTGGAAGATCGGCTGGTTCCCGACCAGGGTGATGTCGGTGCCGTGCAGCGTCGTGACGACACCCAGAGGATGCGGCTGCAACATCTGCTTGGCGAGGTAGGCGCTGACGGCGTGCGGGATGGCGTAGTGCACGTGCAGGACGTCGAGCCGGTACGAGGTCGCCGTCTCGGCCATCTTGGAGGCGAGCGACAGCGAGTGGGGGGGCTCCTGGAACAGCGGGTAGTAGACGGTTTCGACCGGGTGCAGGAAGACGTTCTCCACGAATCTGCGCAGTCGGAACGGCGACTCCCGGGTGATGAAGTGCACCTCGTGGCCGCGTTCCGCCATGCGCAGTCCCAGCTCGGTGGCCAGCACGCCGCTGCCGCCCGAGCCCGTGTGACAGGTGATGCCGATCCTCACGGCCACACTCCTTCCCGGGACGGCGCCAGAACGGCAACCGGATCGTCGAGCGGCACGCCGCCCTCCACGGCGTACGGCTCGCCGGCCGCGCGGCCGATGAGCTGTCCATAGGTTCTCGCGTTGGTCTCGATGCGGCGCAGGTACGCGGGGTCGTTGAGGAGTGTGGGCGCATCGCCGGGCCGGCGCTCGAACTGGGAGCGGTGGCAGCGCAGACCCCGGAGCTTGACGTCGAGCTCGTCCGTGATGTCGACGACGAAGGAAGGCTGCATGGGATGGAAGTCGAGCGCGCGGATCAACACCGGACGCTGCACGCAGGCGACGTGCGGCACGAAGCGTTTCACGCCGCAGAAGAACTGCGCCCGCCGCAGCAGCTCGCCCGCCTCGAGGTGGTCGGGGTGTCGGCTGGCCTCGTGGGGCGCGACGATGAGGCGCGCAGAGCGTTCTCGCAGCAGCACGACCAGGGCCTCCAGCTGGTCGCGATTCCCCCGCCGCAGCCCGCCGTCAGGGAACTGCAGGTTGATGCGCTCGTGCAACCCGAGCACCTCAGCCGCCCGCCGCGCTTCCGCCTCGCGTTCCTCGATGCTTCCGTTGCTCGCCAGCTCCCCGCGGGTGAGATCGCAGATTGCCGCCCGGTAGCCGTGCCGCACCAGCTTGACCAGCAGTCCGCCGCAGGATGCCTCGGCGTCATCCGGATGCGGTGCGAAGGCGATGACATCGAGTTTCTCCGGCATGCGGGGTGACCTCCCGGACTTCACGCGATCACCAGTGTGTGCTCGGCGCGCCGGGCTTCGAGAGCGTCGAGGTGCGTCCCGGCCAGCTCGACCAGGCGCGGCCCGGCATCGGCACCCCAGCGCGCCAGCAGCCACAGGGCGGCGACGACGCGCTCCTGCGGCTTCTGGCGCGGACGCACGAGCGAGCGGAGTGTGGCGAGTGCGGGCTCGCGCGCCAGCAGCTCCTGCAGCGCAGCGCTCTCGACCTGGCGTTCGAGATCCCCGTGCAGCGAGCGCGTGCGGCGCAGCGTGCGCTGCACCGCGCTCGCGGGGCCGTTGCCGTTCACGAGACCGGTGAGATCGTCCTCGAGTCGGGCGAAGGCGCTGCGGATCGTCTCGAGGACCGCGGTCGCACCATCGCGGGCGGCGCGCCGCAAGGCGGCGTCCGGGTTCGCCAGCAGCGCCGGTGTGGACAGCCCCAACCGCAGGGCGCTCTCCCAGGTGCCGGGATCGAGCACCGTCAGCGACAGTCGCGGCACGAGTGCTGGCTCCGGCACCTCGAGAAGCCGGCGCAGGCCGCGCAGCTCCAGCAGGTAGCCGATCTCCGACGGCCCCACGATGGTGGCGATGCTCGGCAGCAGCAGGTCCTGGACGAGCGGCCGCAGGATGACGTTCGGCGACAGGCTCTCCGGCGCGACGCGCGCGGCTTCGCGGAGCGGCGCGAGATCGCCGTCGACCTTGCGCCGCTGGCCGTCCGCGACCAGGAACAGACCGGTCCGCGCGCTGGCCGCCGACAGCGCCGGCGCGAACCCGGCCGAGCGCAGAGCACTGGATGTGGCCTCGATCGCCTGCGTCGCCTCCGCATGCCGCTGCAGGTACCTGGCGAAGAGGGGTGCCGCGTGGCGGCGCAGCACCGGGCTGCGCGCGTCCAGCACGGCGAGATCCGGGAAGACGGCACGCAGCAGGCGCGCCACCCAATCACCATGGTCGGCGGCGGCGGCGGGCAGGAGAGCCAGGAGCCGGCGACGCTGCGATGTGTCGACGAGTCCGAGCGCGGCGTCCGCCGCCGCCGCGTTCCCCGCGGCCGGGAGATCGCCGACGAAGCTCTCGGCCGCCCGCGCGCTGCGCGGCAGCTCGAGAAACAGCAGGCCGCGCGCCTCGTCGGGCCAGGCCACGCGGGCGATCTCGTCGAAGTCGACGTCGTCCGTGCCGTTCCAGAAGATCGGGACGACCGGCCGGGCCGACCTGCGTGTGGCGCGTTGCGCCACGGCCACCGCCGTGGCCGCCTTGTAGAGGACGAGCAGCGCGCCGCCCACACACCCGGGCTGCTGTCCGGTGACGACCACGCGCGCGTCCGTCCCGCGCAGGGTCCGCCAGGCGCGCGCGGCCTCCGGAGACATCTCCGCGCACAGCTCCTCGAGCAGCTGCTCGGACATCGAGCCGCGCGCCGGACGGTCCCGCAGGCCCGGTGCGGCCAGCGTTTCCGGCAGTGCCCCGCGCACGTGCGCCTCTGCGACGGCGGTTTCCGCACCGAGATCCGTCGACTGCAAGCGTTCTGCGACGTGCATGGCACCTCCGGGACCGCAGTGTATCACCTCTGCGGTCGGCGCCGCGCGCACACGATGAGGCGCTCGCTTTGCTGCGGATCGTGCGCCTCGCCGTCATAGCCACCCCAGCGCTGCTCGACATCGAAGCCAGCCTGCTCGAGCGCTTCCTCGAGGGCAGCGGACGTCCACAGGCGGACCTCTTCGCGGTAGCGGTGGCGCTCGTCGCCGTCGCGCAGCTCGATCTCCTTGACGACGGTGTGGCGCGCGGCGTCCACATGCCGCCGTTCGTGGACGTCGAAGCGCCCGGCCTTCCGGTGGGTTTCGGGAACGAGGTCACGGCGCACCCGCTCGGCGTTGAACAGATCGAGCACGAGTCGTCCGCCAGGCCGCAGCACTCGGGCGATCCCGGCCAGGACGGCCCGATCCTCGTTTTCGCTCACGAAGTACCCGAAGCTCGTGAACATGCTGAGAACGATGTCGTAGCTCGCGACCCGGAAGGGCAGGCGCAGCATGTCACCGCGCACGAGGCCGAGCACGCCGGGCCGCCGGCGCGTCGCGTGCAGCGCCGCGCGCAGAAGCGGCACGGACAGATCGACCCCGACGACCCGGGCGCCGCAGCGACCGAGCGCCGTCATGTAGCGTCCGGCTCCGCAGGCGAGATCCAGAACGCGGAGATGCGCCAGGCCCAGGGGCTCGAGGAGTGCGCGCGTGGCGCGCTCCGCCTCTTCGGCATCCCGGTGTGCGTACACCTCGAGGTAGGTGGCGTCGAACGCTCGGGCGTACCAGGCGTCGCGCGTGGTCATCGCGGGTCGATCGCTGCGGTGAGCACCGGCTGATCGGTCGGCAGCAGGTGCGGCTGCTCGAAGCGCGACAGCACGGTGTCGCCGCGGAACTCCGGTCGCGTGTGCGGCCAGTTCGAGGTGTGATGCAGGCCGCGGCTCTCCTGCCGGAAGCGCGCGCAACGGACGATGAGCTCTCCGACCAGCGCCAGGTTACGCAGCTCCACCAGGTCGGGCGACAGCCGGTAGCGCCAGTAGTAGCTCTCCACGCCCCGGCGCAGCACCTCGAGTCGTTGCGCGGCGATCTCCAGCCTGTCGTCGCTGCGCACGATTCCGACGTAGTCCCACAGCAGCCGGCGCACCGAGTCCCAGTCGTGGTCGAGCACGACCGTTTCGTAGGTGGCCGAGGTGCCCTCCGCCGACCACGGCAGCGCCGAAACCGGCGTGTCGCCCTGCAGGCGCTGCGCCGCGATGTCGGCCACCGCACGATCGGCGAACACCAGCGCTTCCAGGAGCGAGTTCGACGCCAGGCGGTTGGCCCCGTGCAGCCCCGTGCAGCTCGTCTCGCCCACCGCGTACAGGCCCGGCAGATCGGTCCTGCCGTGGCTGTCGACCAGGATGCCACCGCACATGTAATGCGCCGCCGGGACCACGGGCACCAGGTCGCGCTCCATTCGCACACCGATCTGCGCGCAGGCTTCGTGGATGTTCGGGAAACGCTGGCGCAAGAACCGTTCGCCCAGGTGGCGCACGTCGAGGTAGACGAACTTGTCACCGCGCCGCTTCATCTCCTGGTCGATGGCGCGTGCGACGACGTCCCGGGGCGCCAGCTCGCGCCGAGCGTCGTAGCGCGTCATGAACTCTTCCCCGGCGCCGTTGCGCAGGACGGCACCCTCGCCGCGCACCGCTTCGCTGACCAGGAAACGGCTGCCGGTGGGATCGTACAGGCAGGTGGGGTGGAACTGGACGAACTCCACGTTGGCGATGCGCGCGCCGGCTCGGAACGCCATCGCAATCCCGTCCCCGGTCGCCAGATCCGGGTTCGAGGTGTACAGGTACGCCTTGCCGCAGCCACCCGTGGCCAGCACCGTCACCCGGGCCATCTGGGGCTCGATCGTGCCGTCGCCGCGCAGCACGTAGGCGCCGTGCACGCGCCACTCGTCGGCTCTGCCGGCGCCGCGGCGACGACCGCCGAGCAGGTTCACGGCGAGGCTGTTCTCGGACACGGTGATGCGCGGATCGGCCCGCACCGCCTCGTGGAGCGCCCGCTGGATCTCCTGACCGGTGACGTCCTTGAAGTGCACGATGCGATTCGCAGAGTGGCCGCCCTCGCGCCCGAGCTCCAGGTCGCCGCTCGCGGCCGCCTGCGAGAAGCGGGCGCCGAGATCCATGAGCTCGCGGATCACACGCGGTCCCTGCCGGACCACCGTCTCGACCACGTCGCCACGGCAGATGCCCGCGCCGGCCTTCAGCGTGTCGGCCACGTGCGCGGCATAGGAGTCGCTGCGGTCCATCACGGAGGCGATGCCGCCCTGCGCGAAACGGGTCGTGGAGTCCGTCGCGGCGCGCTTGGTGACCACGACGACGCGACCGAGATGGGCCGCCTTGAGTGCCGTCAGGAACCCGGCGACGCCACTGCCGATCACCAGGACGTCGCACGGCTCCAACCCGCCTGCTCCTGACGCCATGCGTTCCCTCCAGGGCCGATTCGATCCGTGCCAAGGCTATCCGCCCACCCCGCGCCTGGCAAGCTGGCGGGCGTGGCGCCGCGTCGAGGCATGGCCGGGAGCGCTGCGACGTTCCGGGCGCCAGGCGCTGCCTGGCATGGGCGTTGCTGGATCGGGGCGGAATCCCCGCCGCTGGTGACCGAGCTGTGCGAGCGCTCGGCCGTATCGGGAGGCAAGACCATGTGGCGTTCTGCGATCCTGGCAGGACTCGCGCTTTTCGTCCTCGGCTGCGCCGAGAGCGCCGAGCAGAACACGTTTCTGGTGCGCGTCAGCTCGATCAACGACGGTGCTCCCCTGCAGGCCGACGTGATCTCGATCGACGACTCGCAGGATCCACCGGTGGCGTACATCCCGGAAGACGTCGTCACCGCAGAGTTCACCAACAAGGTGTACTCGTCGAGCGTCGTCACCGATCCGAACACCTTCTGGTACGACTTCCAGCTGAAGACCTACACGGTGACCTGGCGCCGCGCCGACGGCGGGCCGATTTCCGGTGCCGGCTGGACGCTGTCGGACTTCGACTTCGAGGCGGCGACGTCGGCCATCGTTCCATCGGGTGGCAAGGCGCAGGTGGGCATCCTCCTGGCGCCGGCGGGAATGAAGACGGTAGAGCCGTTCTTGAGCGCCCGCTTCGGCGACTACCTGCAGTTGATCGCCGACATCGACTTCGTGGGTAGCCCGGCGATCTCGCCGGACGAGGAGATCCACGTCTACGCCTCGCTGTCGGTGAACTTCGCCGACTTCGAGGACCAGGAGTGAGGAACCAGGATTCGCAGTAGCTCCGCCGGGGAGTCCAGCTCGAGCCGTTGCTCCAGAACGAGCAGCGGCTCGTTCCATTTGGACTGCGGAGGCAACCGCAGGTGGTCCTTGCGGCTGAGGATCACGAAGTCACATTCGATGCCGTGCAGCTTGCGCAGCAGCCGGCGCAACGGGCTCTCGATGTCGGCGTGGTCGCTGACGCGCACGGCACGCCGCACCTCGAAGCCGTGCCGGCTGGCGAATCCGCGCGCGGTCGACTCGAACGCCTGCGGACGCCCCAGACCCGAGAGCAGCGCCACCCCGCGGCCGCGCAGCGCGGCAGGATCGAACCGGGGGCCGGCGGGGCGCCGCCGCCCGACGGCC
>JBHHXQ010000164.1:0-7813 GCA_046757105.1 Candidatus Krumholzibacteriia bacterium | reverse complement strand
CGTGGCTTCCAGGTAGGCGTCCTCCAGGGACGCACGCCGGGGCGCGACCGACTCGAGCCGACCTCCCGCCGCCAGGGCGGCCTGCACGATTTCGTGCACCGGCTCCCCTGGCGACACCGTGAACAGGAATCTGCCGCCCACGTCCACCGCCGAGCGGGCCAGCGGTTGGAGGCGGCGGAACGCGTCTGCGGTCAAGCCGCTCACGGTGATCTCCACGCACTCCGAGCCGAAGCTCCAGACGTCGTCGAGGCACAGCTCGGACTCCACCCGGCCACACCGCAGAATCCCGGCCCGCGTGCACACGACCTCGGCGTCACTGAGAATGTGCGTGGAGAGCAGAACGGTCCTGCCGGCGGCCCGCTGGTCGAGAACGAGGTCGCGGACCAGCTTGCGTCCGGGCGGATCGAGTCCCGACATGGGCTCGTCCAGAACCAGCAGCTCCGGGTCACCGAGCAGAGCCTGCGCCAGGCCCAGACGCTGCAGCATCCCCTTGGACATCTTCCGCAGGCGCATCTTGCGGGCGTGCTGCAGCTGGACGCGACAGAGGTTCTCCTCGACGCAGCGGGTGAGAGCGGCGCCGCGGCGGCCCAGAAGCTGGCCGCAGTAGCCCAGGAACTCGACCGCCGTGAGCTGTTCGTGGAATGTCGGGCCTTCGGGAAGGTAGCCCAGGCGTGCGCGCACGCGGCGATCCCCCAGTGGCCTTCCGAGCAGGGTTCCAGAGCCGCTGTCGGGCCGCGTCAGGCCGAGAAGGATGCGGATCGTCGTCGACTTGCCGGCACCGTTCGCACCCAGCAGAGCGTAGGCGTCACCGGGCCCGACGCTCAAGGAGACGCCACGCAGCACCTCACGGCGACGCATCAGGAAGCCGCACGTGAACGACTTGTGGACGTTCTCGAGTCGAAGGACCATGGCGCGGTGAACGGGTGCAAACGGTATGCCTCGCAGCGACCCGCTCGGGCTAGTTGCCGTTGGACAGCGTGATGATCACCCTGCCGTCCTCGCCCTGAGCGTCGATGACGTAGCCGATCCCCGTGAGACCCGCCGTGTCGTAGCCGACCTCGCCCTGGGCGGAAGCAGCGCCGCTCCAGACGACCGCGCTGGCTGCGGCGTCGAAGGGATTGGCCAGATCCGCCGGAACCAGATCGCCGAGCGTGTTGCCGTTCGGCAGCACGGTCGTGTCGTCCGTCGCGTAGACGCCGGAGTTCTGCGCCGCGCAGTCCTCCGCGGCCATCTGAACGGTGTGCGCGTTGGTCTTCACACCGGTTTCCTTGGCGCGCGCGTGCATCCTGTAGAAGCTGGGGAGTGCCAGCGCGGCGAGGATCCCGAGGACCACGACGACGATCATGAGCTCAACGAGCGTGAAACCCTTGACGGGACGCATGCCCTGCTCCCTCGAGGAGAAGACCGACTCCGCACCGGAACGGGAAAGGGAGGACGTGGGGCGCCGCCTCGGCGGCGACGTCCCCACGTCCCTGGAATCCGCTGCGTTCCGGATCAGCCACCGTTCGTCAGCGTGATGACGTCCGTGTTGTTCTCGCCATGGCCGTCGATGGTGTAGCCGATGCCGACGACCCCCGTGGTGTCGTAGCCGACCTGGCCTACGGCAGCCGAAACACCGGTCCAAAGGACCGCGGCCACCGCGCCGTCGAACGGGTTCTGCAGCCCCGCGGGAACCAGATTGCTGATGTTGTCACCGTTCGGCAGCAACGTCGTGTTGTCGGTCGCGTAGACGCCGTCGTTCTGGACCGCGAAGTCCTCGGCGGCAAGCTGCACCGTGTGGGCGTTGGACTTCACCCCTGCTTCCTTGGCGCGCGCCTGCATGGAGATGAAGTTTGGAATGGCGATCGCCGCGAGAATACCGATGATCACGACGACGATCATGAGCTCGATCAGGGTGAAACCCTTGTTGGAACGCATCGTTGCTTTCCTCCAGGAGAAACGCGGATTTAGGAACTACCGCCACAGTGAAAGGGAATGTTTCCCGTTCGCACTCCAGTTGCGCCGGCGAAGAACGCAACTCCCTTCGTGTTCTCGGACCGGTGCCTCTGGGTTGCCGGAGCGGCCCTCGCCAACCGCCGCGAACCAGCATGGCCCATGCCATGGGGCCAGACTCTCCAGACGTGCCACATCGAGGTGCATCCGTTCCGTTCGGAACGCTCCACCCCATGCTCATCCCCATGCGCGCTGCAAGTTGCGAACCCGGCGGCCTCCTCAGCCCTCCGAAGCCCGCTCCTTGTCCAGACCGTAGCGCTGGATCTTCCGGTACAACGTCGACGCGTTGATCCCGAGGATGGAGCTCGCCTTCTTCTTCTGCCACCCGGTCTCGTTGAGAACCGTGACCAGGTACTCCTTCTCCAGCTCCTCCAGCGTCACGTTGGTGCTGCCGTCGAACAGCTTCCGGGACGCGCCGGAGCGCCGCGTCTTCACCACATCGGGCAGGTCGCTCACCTCGAGCACCTCGCCGGCCTGCAGAATGACCGAGCGCTCGATGATGTTCTCGAGCTCGCGCACGTTGCCGGGCCAGTCGTAGTCGACCAGGATCTGCACGGCCTCCTTGGCGATGGCCTGCATGACGTCCGGATGACCGGGGCGGGACTTGCGCAGGAAATGGTAGACGAGGAGCGGAATGTCCTCGCGGCGCTCGCGCAGCGACGGCAGCCGTACGGGGATGACGTTCAGACGGTAGAACAGGTCGGGCCGGAAACGACCCTCATCGACCTCCTCCTCGAGATCGCGGTTCGTGGCCGCGATGACGCGCACGTCGATCCGGACCGGGCTCGTGCCTCCGACCGGGATGATCTCCTTCTCCTGTAGGACGCGCAGCAGCTTCACCTGGATGGCCGGCGTCGTCTCGCCGATCTCGTCGAGCAGGAAGGTTCCGCCGGTCGCGACCTTGAAGAGTCCTTCCTTGTCCTTGATGGCGCCCGTGAAGCTCCCCCTCGTGTGGCCGAAGAGCTCCGACTCCAGCAGGCTCTCCGGAAGCGCCCCGCAGTTGATGGTGACGAAGGGGCCGCCGGCCCGCGTCGAACGGTAGTGGATGGCACGCGCGATGAGCTCCTTGCCGGTACCGCTCTCGCCGTTGATGAGGATCGTGCTGTCGGTCCCCGCCACCTTCTCGACCAGCTGGAAGACGCGCTGCATCGCCGGACCCTTGCCGATGATCATCTTGGATTCGCTGCTGTCCTTCTTGGGTGGCTGCTGCTGGCGCACGGCAGGCTTCTGTTCCCGCTTCATGCGGCGCATCTCGATGGCGTTGCGAACGACCATCTTGATCTCGTCGTTCTTGGCGTGCTTGATCAGGTAGTGAAACGCTCCCTTGTTGACGGCGTCGATCGCGCTCTTCTGCGAAGCGTACGCCGTCATGATGATGACCGGGATCTCGGGATCGATGGCCTTCACGCCGGCCAGGACCTGGATGCCGTCCATCTCGCGCATCTTGATGTCGGTGATCACCAGATCGTAGCGGCGCGACTTCGCCTCCCGGAGGGCGTCCACGCCGCGTTGGACGGCGGTAACCTCGAAGCCTTCTTTCTGGAGCATGATCGACAGGTACTGGCACATGCTCTGTTCGTCATCGACAATCAGGACTCTCTCAGCGGCCATTCCTGAAATCCTCCATGCCTGACCCAGACTCCTCGACCCGTCCTGGATGGGCGGGCTGATCCTCCCGATCCTGATTCACCGAGCCGCGGCCGCCGCGGGCGCCTTCGCCCGCCCGACATCCGCGCGTGGCTCGGGTTCTCCTGTCACCTCCGGGAGATAGATGCAGAACTCGGCACCCCCCTCCGGGTGCGTCGCGCCCTCGAGCCGGCCCCCGTGGCTCTCGACGATCTTGGCCGCGATCGACAGCCCGAGCCCGGTGCCCTGGGGCTTGGTCGTGTGGAACGGCTCGAAGATCGTCGACTCCCCCCCCGGCTCGAGGCCCGGACCCGAGTCCCGGAAGCTCAGGCACACGTACGGCGCCTCCGCGAGCCCCAGGTCGCCGCCGAAGCAGGTGTCCACGCTGATGCACAGGGTGCCGCGGTGGCACATCGCCTCGAAGGCGTTGAGTGCCAGGTTCACGTAGACCTGCTTCATCTGTTCCTCGTCGATGCACGTCAGGACGTTCCCTGCGGAGCGGTCCACGAGCTCGATCTCGAGCAGCTTGTCGATGTCCGGATGCCGGCGCATCAGCGTGACGACCTCTTCGAGACCGGACCGCACCGGGACCACACTCGAATCGAGTGGCCGCAAGCGCGCGTATTCGAGGAAGTCGTCCAGAATGCGGTTCAGACGCTCGCCCTCCTTGACCACCAGAGCCATCAGGCGGCGCTGTTCCCCCCGCACGGGCAGCTCCTCGCGCAGCATGTCGACGCTGTTGGAGATGGCGGCCAGCGGATTGCGGATCTCGTGCGCGATGCTGGCCGCGAGCTGCCCCACGGCCGCCAGACGATCGGCCCGCCGGACGCGCTCCTGCATGCGCCGCACCTCGGAGAGATCCTGGAACGTGGCCAGCAGCCCGTAGCGCTCGCCGCGCGACGAGTGCATGAGCGACGTCGACAGGCAGATCGGCCGTGGCGGACCTTGCGGCTGGGTGATCTGCAGCTCGAAGCGGTGGATCGGCGCGCCCTCCTGCAACGAGCGCATGAGCTTGCGGTGCAGCAGCGGTGCGCGGGTGCCGAAGACCTCCTCGAGTGTGCGGCCGCGCAGATCTGCCGGCTGCAGGCCGAGGATGCGTTCGGCGGCCGGGTTGAAGCGCGTGATCCTGCCCTGCAGGTCGGTGGTGATGAGGCCCCCCGACAGGCACTGGAGAACCGAAGCCGTGTCGCTGCGCAACCGCTCGAGCTGGCGGCGCACCGCATCGAGGCGCACGATCAGGATGCCGACGCCGCCGAGCGCCACACAGGCGGCAATGCCTGCCCCCATGCCGTGTCCGGAGACCCCGGCCAACAGCGCGACACCACATGCCACCACCGTTGCACTTCCCCACCACACCACGTTCTCCCCCCGAACTCTAGCCCGAGATGACGGTGATCAGCTTGAACATCGGCATGTACATCGCGACCAGCATGCCACCCACGAGCACACCCATGATGACGATCATGACCGGTTCGATGACGGACGTCATCGCTTCGACCGCCATGTCCACCTCTTCTTCGTAGAAGTCGGCGATCTTGTTGAGCATCTCGTCGAGGGCGCCTGTCTGCTCGCCGACCGCGATCATCTGGACGACCATCGGCGGGAACACGTTGCAGCCGCGCAGCGGCTCGGCAATCGTGTTGCCCTCGCTGATGCTGCCGCGCGTCTTCAGGATCGCCTTCTCGACCACGGCGTTGCCGGCCGTGCGCGCGGTGATCTCCAGACCGTCGAGGATCGGAACACCCGAGCTGATGAGCGTTCCCAACGTGCGCGTGAAGCGCGCCACCGCCGAGCGCCGGATGACCGAGCCGATGATCGGGACGCGCAGCACCAGGCGGTCGATGAGCTGGCGTCCGGGGTCGGACTTGTAGTAGGACTTCACCGCAAGGACGGTGCCGACGACGACGGCGCCCATTGCCCACCACCAGCCGCGCAGGTAATTGCTCAGCGCCAGCACGACCCGCGTCGGAAGCGGCAGCTCCCCACCGAAATCGCTGAACATCTTGGCGAAGGTCGGAATGATGAACAGCAGCATGAAGGTCGTGGCGCCCACGGCCACGATGACCACGATCGCGGGATAGGTCAGGGCCCCCTTCACCTTGCGCCTCAGGGCTTCGGCCTTCTCGAGGTAGACGGAGAGCCGCTGGAAGATCGTGTCCAGCACGCCCCCGGACTCCCCGGCATCGACCATGTTGATGTACAGACGCGAGAAGACCCGCGGATGCTTGCCCATGGCCTCGGCGAGCGTCGATCCAGACTCGACGCTGCTCATCACGCCGAGGATGACCTTCTTGAAGTACGGATTGTCGGACTGCTGGCCCAGGATGTTGAGGCACTGCACGAGCGGCAGGCCGGCGTTGATCATGGTCGCGAACTGACGTGTGAACACGCCGAGCTCGCGTGTCGACACGCTCGGCGGGCGCAGGTGGATCTCCTTGTGAGCCACCGACTTCGAAGTCACCGAGGTGATCAGGATGCGGCGCTTGCGCAGCTGATTGATGAGCTCCTGCTTGTCCTCGGCGGCGAGCTCACCACTCAAGACCTCGCCCGCCGGCGTGCGGCCCTTCCACAAGAACGTCGTCGGCATCGCAGCCTCCCGGGACTCCGTCCGCTAGCGCGGGACGGCGTAGGTGTTTGCAACGGCGCCCAGCATCTGACGCAGCTCCTCCGGATCCGCGCTGTGCGAGAGCGCTTCCTCCATGGTGACCAGCCGGTTGACGACCACCGCGTGCAAGCCTTGATTCATCGTCTGCATGCCGTACTTCTGACCGGCCTGCATGAGCCCATAGATCTGGTGGATCTTGCCGTCGCGGATCACCGCCTTGAGTGCGGGGGTGCAGATCATGATCTCGGCGCACAGGATGCGGCCCCTGCCGCCCACACGCGGCACCAGCTGCTGGGTGATGACCCCCTCGAGCACGAAAGCGAGCTGTGCGCGGATCTGCGACTGCTGCGATGCGGGGAAGGAGTCGACGATACGGTTGATCGACTCGAAAGTGCTGTTGGTGTGCAACGTCGCCAGACACAGGTGACCGGTCTCGGCGATCGTGAGCGCTGCCGCCATCGTCTCCTGGTCACGCATCTCGCCGATCAGAATGATATCGGGATCCTGCCGGAGCACGTGCTTCAGCGCCGCCACGAAGCTGTCGGTGTCGGCCTTGACCTCCCGCTGGTTCACGATGCAGCGTTTGTGCTCGTGCACGTACTCGATCGGATCCTCGATGGTGACGATGTGGGCGCGTCGTTCCGAGTTGATCTTGTCGATCAGGCTGGCCAGCGTCGTGGACTTGCCGCTCCCGGTCGGGCCGGTGACGAGCAGCAGACCCTTGGGTCGCATCGCCAGGTCCGCGATCACCTTCGGCAGCCCGAGCTCGCGAAAGCTCATGATCTTGTACGGGATCTGGCGGATGGCCATGGTCGTCACGCCCCGCTGCAGGAAAACGTTGCAGCGGAAGCGCGACAGTCCGGAGACCCCGAAGGAGAGATCGAGCTCCTTCTCGTTCTCGAAGCGCCTCTTCTGCTCGTCGTTGAGGACGCTGTACGCCAGCCGGGTGCATGCCTCCGGCGTCAGCACCTCGTAGTCACTGCTCGTGATCGTGCCATCGATGCGGAATTGCGGTGGCATACCCGCCGTCAGGTGCAGATCGCTGGCCTTGACCTGAATCATCTGTTCGAGCAATTCACGGAGGTTGACCACAGCTCCCCCTTTGTGACTCCACGCCGGCTCAGCCGTCGAACTCGTCGCGGCCCGTTTCCTTGAGAACCTCTGCCACCGTGGTGATGCCCTCCTGGATCTTCATGATTCCATGATTCCGCAGGGTCACCATGCCCTCCTGGACGGCCGCGCGCTTGATCTCCGCGGCGGACGCCCGCTCGAGGATCATCTCGCGGATGGTGGGGGTGAGCATCAAGACCTCGTACAGCCCGAGGCGCCCGGAGTATCCGGTCATGCTGCAGTCCCCACACCCCCGGCCGCGGTGCAGCTCGAAGGTTCCGCGTCGTGGATCCCACCCGAGCTCCCGGAGGATCTCCTCGGAAGCCGGGCCCACCGGTTCCTTGCACCTGGTGCAGATGCGCCGCGCCAGACGCTGCGCCAGGATCAGGTTCAGAGAACTCGCGACCAGGAACGGCTCGATCCCCATGTCGACGAGACGGTTGATCGTGCTGGCGCTGTCGTTCGTGTGCACGGTCGACA
>JBHHXQ010000163.1:0-7816 GCA_046757105.1 Candidatus Krumholzibacteriia bacterium | reverse complement strand
GACACGTCGTCAACGACGTCCCCGAAATGCGGCTCACCGCGGTGTGCCGGCGCGGCCCGCGCGAGGTCGAGCGCGTCGCGAGCGAGCTCGGGGTCCAGGCCCATACGGATGCCGGGGAGCTGATCGGCAGCCCGGAGGTGGACGCGGTCCTCATCGTGACCCCTCCCCCCACGCACCTGCCCCTTGCCGCTCTGGCGCTGCAGCGCGGCAAGCCGGTGCTGATCGAGAAGCCGCTCACGCAGGCTCTCGAGGAGGCGTTCGAGCTGGAGCGCATCGTCCAGTCCACCGGCACGCCGCTCTTCCTGGCGCAAACGCTGCGCTACAACGAGGCGCTGCAGCTGGCGCGGCGCCAGCTCGAGCACATCGGTCCGGTGCGCTCGCTCACGGCTTCGCAACGACTGCCGCGCACCGACCTCTCGTGGCAGAACATCGAGTCGACGCATCCGCTCGGCTCCATCCTGAACACCGGTGTGCATCTGTTCGATCTCGTGCGCTGGATGCTGGATGCGGAGTTCGAACGCGTGCACTGCCTGGCGCACCGGGTCGAGAATCCGTTCCACGAGGATCTCTTCAAGATGCAGGCGATCCTCTGGGACCACGACGCGCTGGTCGCGCTCGAGGTCGCCAAGTGCACGCAGTCACGCTCGTCGAAACTCGAGATCGTCGGCGCGCAGGGGCAGATCTGGGTCGATTACCAAACCGATGAGGTGGTGCTGGTGCAGGGGACCGAACGCAAGCACCTGCGCATGGCGAAGCCCGAGTTCACACTGCCGCGCGTGCTGAAGGACTTCGCGCGCTGCATCGAACAGGTGGAGCCGGTGCCGGTCACCGTGAAGGACGGGGTGCGGACGCTCGAGGTCGTCGAGGCGTGCTACCGATCCCTCGCGGAGGGCCGCCCCGAGCCTGTCTCGCGCCCGCACCTCGTCCAGCCGCCACGTCCGACGACGGAATCTCCCTGAGCCACGCTCCCGGCTGGCCAGCCGCGGCGCACCGGGTCGTGACCCGAGAGCCCAACCGGGAACCTCGGGCTCGGGACCCGGAGCCGGGTCCCCACCTCGGGTTCCCCGGCTTCCTAGAAGTCCCAGGCTTCGTCTCCGCCCCAGCCTCCTTGCGGGCTGCGGGGCGCGCCGGGTCCACGAGGTGCGCCGGGCCGGCGAGGGCGGGGCTTCGGACGCATCGACTTCTTGAGCTCCTCACGCTGCTCGGGCGTCAGCACGCTGCGCGCGTCGATGCGCAGCTCGAAGGTCGCCTCCTGGAGTGCGGTGCGTGCCTCGAGCACCTTTCTGTGCGCCCGGCGCAGCTGCGCCTTGTTGGCATCGTCCTGCGTGAGCAGGTCGTGCAGGTCCATGCGCGCTTCGATGACCGCCTGCATCTTCGGCATGACCGCAGCCGGAGCACGCCGGCGGATCTGCTTCAGCTGCTCGCTCTGCTCGTCGGTCAGATCGAGCTTCTCGGCCGCCTTCAGGAAGCGCAACCCGAGCTCCTTCAGGGGTCCGCGGCCGTGAGCACCCCCCGGGATTCCCGGGCCGCCGACGGGACGCCCGCGCCAGTGCGGCGGATTGGCGCTTGCCACCGTCGCCAGGCTCGCCACGATCACAAGCGCCAGCGTGCCGAGGATCAGTCGTCTGTGGACGCGCGTTTTCATGATGAGGTTCCTTTCTCCTGGATACGCTCCGGTCCCGGCGGTGCATCGGAACCGGAGGCTCTGCTCCCGGGAGGACTCCCGGGGAACCGCTCTCCCGGGGCCCCACGTGCTGCGGGGTCCCGGCGTCCTGCCGGAGGGACGGGCCACTCGGCCAGCGCACGCGCTGGGAAGCGTCGCCGCTCGGGGACTCGCGGAAACTGCCGCTCCGGTGGTGCATGTCGAGGTGCGCGCAGCATGAAGCCCTCACGCGGGTCGGGCCGCGGCGCCGGGAAGCCCGGAGCGCCGCCGGGTCCGCGGTGCCGCTTGCCGCGTGGCGGGAAGGTCCAGCGCAGATAGCGCTGGCGCTGCGGCTCGCTCAGGAGGACGAGCTCGAGCAGGATGGCCTCGGCGCTCAGGCTGTCGAGGCGCGCCTGCGCGCTGGAGACGTGCCCCTGCTCGGCGCGCGCCGCGTCCATGTCGCGACGTTCCAGAGCGCGCCGGAACGCGCGGCGCGCCCGCGCCAGCTCCTCGCGTGTCGCATGCAGCCGGGGTCGCAGCAGCCGCAGGTTCTCGCGCATGGCGACGCGCTGCTGCCGGTCGAGCCCCAGAACACGCGAGAGCACCGCAACGCGTCTGTGATGCCACTTCTTCGCGAAGGCCGCCCGCCGCGGCTCGGCGAACGATCTGGGGCCCGGGGCCGACTGGGTCCGAACTGCCGCGAGCGACACGAACGCGACGTTGAGCATCAGCGAAAAGAGGAGCAGCGCTCTCTCCAGCCTCCGGCTCATCGCAGCTCTCCCGCGCTGGAGTCCGCGTGGCTCGTTCCGGTGTCCGCAGGCGCCGCGCCCGCATCCGGACCCGCGCCGTCCTCCTCCGCCTCTCCCTGGGTGGCCTCGTCTTGCATCTCGAAGCTCTCGATGTAGGTGCTGGCGAGCGCGCCCTGCGAATCGCTGAGAAGGCTCGAGAGGCGATAGGAGTCGGCGGCAACCGCCTCGCCGGGACCGCGCCAGGCGAGGACCGCGAGCCAGCTGCCCAGAAGGAGACCGGCGGCCCCGGCGGCGAGGCTGGCCGTGGCAGCGGGTCGCGCGATCTCGGACGCCGCGCGCCAGGTGCCCGCCATCCCGAGCGGCAAGCGCTCGGCAAGACGCGGGCGCTCGAGCCGCACGGCGACACCACTCCAGAGATCGGTCCGCGCCGCACTGCGCTCGGCCCGCCCGAGCTCGGCGAGCACGGCACCCGCGCCCCGCAGAGACTCGACCGTCTGGCGACAACGGCCGCAGCCGGACACGTGCTCCTGCACGTCGGGCGCCGCCGCCCCTGTTTCGGCGACAGCCTGCAGGGTGTCGAAATCGGGGCATTTCCTGGACACCGTCGAACCTCCAGCGGGCCGCCTGGGCCTCTCCAAAAGGCCAAACGCCGAACGTCACCGATTCCGTCGCGCAAGAACGCCGCCGCGCGCCGCGTCTGGAGAGGGCATCCAGGCCGGACCGCAGGCGTTCGCGCGCCGCGCACCCTGCCATCCGCCGGATGGGTTGGCGCTCCCCGGACCAGCCGGTGATCGCCGGCGGTGTCGCTTCGACCGGCAGGGGAACCGTCAGAGATCGGGGATCTGTGCGCGCAGCTCTCGGCGGAGCCTGCGGGTTCCGCGTGCGAGGAGGGATTCGGCGGCATGCACGCTCGTGCCGAGGACCTCGGCGATGTCACGGACGCGCATCTCCTCGAAGTAGCGCAGCAGGACGGCGAGGCGCTGGCGCTCGGGCAGCCGCGCGATCGCTCTGGAGAGCGCGGCGCGCGTCTCGGCGTCGTGGAGCGGGCCTGCAGCGTCGAAGTGGCGCGGCGCCGGCAGCGAGTCGAGGAGTTCCTGCTCGTCTGGCTGCCGTCCGCCGAGGAAGAAGCCGCGCACCTTGCGCTTGCGAATCTCCTGGCGTGCCAGATTCCCGGCGATGCGGAACAGCCAGGCGCTGAAGCGGCCTTCGGCCCTGTAGCGCGGCGCGGCCCGGTACAGCCGCAGGAAGGTCTCCTGGGCGAGATCCTCGGCGTCGCTTCGGGAGCCGAGCGCGCGCGCCAGAAAGGCGAGAACGCGCGGCGACCAACGCTCGACGAGCACCCGCAGGGCGCGGGCCTCACCCTGCGCCGTCGCAACGACGAGCTCGTCGTCCTCGAGCTCGTGGAAAGGGAGGCGGTGCTCCATGTCGCGCGCAGGCTACAGGGCACGTTCCGGAGCAAGCAAGGAACAGATGCCCGCAAGTGCGGCATGGTTCCGGAGCGTGTTCGGGAACGGCCGCGGCAAGGGCAGGGCCGGTGGCCCGGTTGCTGTCTGGTCCGCGATCCCCTGCTGGGGTCTAGCGCACCGGGACCTTGCGCGGCTTCAGGCCGAGTTCGCGGGCCGCCTTCTGCCAGACGGGGAGCGAGCGCTCCACGACGTCCCGTTCGACGGCGTACGAGATGCGGAAGTAGCCGGGTGTGCCGAAGCCGCTTCCCGGCACGGTCAGGATGTGGTGCTTTTGCAGCTGCCGGACGAATGCCACGTCGTCCTCGATCGGACACCGGGGGAAGAGATAGAACGCGCCTTCCGGCTTGGTCATGTCGAAGCCGAACGACGTGAGTTCGTGGTACATCGTGTCGCGGTTGCGTCGATAGAAGTCGATGTCGACGGAGGTGCCCATGATGCCCGCAACCACCCGCTGCATCAGGGCCGGCGCGTTCACGAAGCCCAGTGTGCGGATCGTGAAAGCCATGCCGTCGATGAGCTCCTTGGCGTCGGCGGCATCGGGCCCCACCGCGATGTGCCCGATGCGCTCGCCGGGGAGGCCGAGATCCTTCGAGTGCGACGTGCACAGGATCGTGTTGTCGTAGTACGTCGCCACAACCGGAACATCGATGTCCTCGTACACGATGGCGCGGTACGGTTCGTCGGTGACCACGTAGATCGTCGTCCCGAGTTCGCGCTGCTTCGCTTCGAGCAGACTTGCGAGACCGTCGATCGAGCTATGACCATACACGCGCCCCGTGGGGTTGTTGGGACTGTTGAGGATGATGGCGCGGGTCTTCGGGCTGATGGCGGATTCGAGAGCGTCGAGGTCGATGTCGAACGTGGAGTCGGTGGGAACGATGCGTGGGATGCCGCCGTGGTTGTCGACGTAGAACCAGTACTCCGCGAAATACGGAGCCAGCAACACCACCTCCTCCCCCGCGTTGACCACGGTCTTCAGGGCCACGTTGATGGCGCCCGCGGCGCCGACGGTCATGAGGATGAGATCGGACGTGTACTCCAGCCCGCTCTCGAGCGCGTGCCAGTCCGCGACCGCCTGGCGCGCTTCGAGCAATCCGACGTTCTCCATGTACTGGTGCAGTCCCGGGGAGCGGTCGGCGGCCGCATGCTCGAGTGCGTCGTAGAACTCGTCGGGGGGGTCGAGGACCGGGTTCCCGAGCGAGAAGTCGTAGACGTTCCGGGCACCCACCCGGGCTTTGAGCGCTCGTCCCTCCTCGAACATCTTGCGGATCCAGGACGCCTTGCCGATGTGCTCCTTGACCGTGCGTGAGATGGGCATGGGAAGATCCTTTGTGGTCGAACGCTCGTGGGCTCGCGCCATCTGGGGTTTCGAGAAGGCGAGCCAAGCCTCGATCATCCAGGCACCCGCTGTCCAGCCCCGGTTTCTGCAGACCACACGAGTCTATTGACGGCTCGCCCCACCCGTCGAGAGCCAGCGCTTGAGCCTTCCGAGCAGCCCCAGGGCGGCCTCCGCCGGCACATCGCGGTGGCGTGGCGACGTCGGGCTCCCCAGCTCGCGCATCAGCTGCCGGTGCTCCTCGGCGGTGGGCCTGCGCATGGAGCCCAGCACCCACTCGAGCTCCTCGAGGACGCCGCGGCACTCGGCGCATTCCTGGACGTGCTGGTCGACAGCCCGTCGCTGGGCGGGATCGTCCAGCTCGCCCCGGACGTGCCGGTACAGCAGCTTCTTCAGCTCCGGGTGCCTGCAGGAGGCCACGGACCCTCCTTCCCGGCGCGTGAAAACCCCGTCTCCGCCCCTGGAAGACGGGCCCCGCGTCGCCAGACAGTCTACCCGATGTGAGGGACTGGCCGCCCGCTCGCCGCCGGGTGCAGAGAGGCTCACCGGAGAATGATCCGCGCCGGCACCGGAGCGGAGTCCGCAGCGGGGCCGAGAGGCCGGGCTGCATCGGCACGAAAACGATGAGCTTGCCTCGGCGGGCCGAAAAAGGGCATTGTGATATACCCCCTAGGCGAACGGCTGCAGCTGGTAGCCTGCCCGCCGACCCGGCTGCTGCTCCTGAATCACGCCAGGTCTCCGGCCGTGGGCGGAGGCCGAATGGACACGTTGCTCGTACGCACGATGCCAGAACGCCCGGCACCCGCGAATCCACGCGTGTGGCTCGCAGGAATCCTCCTCGGCAGCATTGCGCTGCTTCCAGGATCCGTACGCGCCGAAACGGTGACGGCCATCGTCGATCTCCTCCCGCCCGCGCACGGAGAGGCCGCAGAGGCGGTCGAGTGGCAATCGGTCCTGGCGGTCATTCCCCACGAGCACCAGGCCGTGGCGGCTCGCGCCTTCGTGGTGGAAGGAGACGGCGCTCCGGTTGCCCGGCCCGATTCGGGCACGGGAGCCGCGCCGTCCGGAAGGCATGGGCACGCCGCGGGGGGTGCGCTCGCCGGCGGACGCCACGAGACGGACACGGGCCCCCAGCTGGCCACTCGCGGTCTCGCCACGTGGGGCTACGACGGCTTCCAGGTCGCGACGCTTGCCGTGGCCGCCGAGGTGCCGGGGGCCGACGGGCACACGCGGCGCGTGCGCCGGGCGCGTGTCGAGATCACGACGCGGCCCGGAGGCCGCCCCGCCTTGCAGCGGCTGCGGAGCGACCCGCGACGTGATGCGAGGCTCCAGCGACGCCTGTCTCACCAGGTCGTCAATCCGGCCGCACTCGTCGAGTACGCTCCGCCCCGGCCACCGCAACCCCAGCGGAAGAGCGCAGCTGCGCCGGGTGGCTTCCTGCCCAGCTTCGACCCGTCGCTCGTCGGCAGCGGCGTTCGCTACCTCATCATCACGACGGAGGAGTTCGTCCCGGCGTTCCAGCCGCTCGCGGACTGGAAGACCGCCCGCGGCATGCCCGCGCAGATCCGCACGGTCGAGTGGATCGAGTCGCGCACACGCCAGGGAATCGACCGCCCCGAGACGATCCGCAATTTCCTGATCGAGGCGTACCAGCTCTGGGGCATCGAGTGGGTCCTGCTGGGCGGTGATACGGGCGTGATTCCGGCGCGCTACGGGCGTACGTCGCTGTACCCGAACACGCAGGACGAGTACTCGCCGACCGACATGTACTTCTCCTGCCTCGACGGGACGTGGAACGAAGACGGCGACGCGGTGTGGGGCGAAGGTGCCACAGCAGAGGATCCGAGCGAGGCGGACATCCTGCCCGAGCTCTTCGTGGCCCGCGCGCCGGTGAACGATCTCTCCGAGGTGCAGTTCTTCGTCAACAAGATCCTGGCGTACGAGTCGCCGGTCTACACCGACTACCAGCACAAGGCGCTGCTCCTCCACGAGGTGCTGGTGCCGGCCAACTGGGACAGCGGCGAGGCCATTGCCTATGACGGCGCTGTGATCGGCGAGCAGATGGTCAGCGCGAGCCTGCCGCCCGAGGTGGTGCCGACGCGCCTCTACGATACGTACTGGATGTACCCGGGGTCGTCCCAACTTTCGAAGGCGCTCACGATCAGCGAACTGAACGCGGCCCACGGGGTCGTGAACCAGCTGGGGCACGGGTACCGCTACAACATGTCCGTGGGTGACCAGAGCCTGGTGAACGCGGACGCGGACGTTCTCTCGAACACCGATCGCTCCTTCTTGCTCTTCCTGGCGAACTGCACCGCGGTGGCCTTCGACTTCAACTGCCTCGCCGAGCCCTTCCTGCTCAACCCCGGCGGCGGCGCCGCGGGCGTGATCGGCGCGTCGCGCAGTGTCTCGGCGATCTTCGTCACCTTCTACAACTCGGCGCTCTTCCGGCAGCTCTACGAATTCGATCAAGTGCACCTCGCGCAACTGCTGAACAGCGCACGGCTCGAGCGTTCCGCGCTCGCCAACAACGACAGCCAGGACCGCCAGCTGCACTTCTCGCTGAATGCCCTCGGCGACCCGGAGATGCGTGTCTTCACGGGGCCCGTGGCCTACACCCTCC
>JBHHXQ010000162.1:0-7832 GCA_046757105.1 Candidatus Krumholzibacteriia bacterium | reverse complement strand
CCCCCAGGCAGGGCGTGCGGCTGACCAGGTCGAGACGTTCCAGCTTGTCGATGTTCTTGGTCGCCGCCGGCGAGCTCACACCGAGGAAATCGGCGATCTCGTGGACCTGATGGTGTCCGTTGAGCGAGATCAGCTTGAGGAGGTGGAACTGGGGGAGCGTGATGGGCTGCTGGCTGACCTCTGCGAGGTACTTCGTTTCGAGGACTTCGCGAACGGCAGCGGTGAAGATATGGCTGTATCGCAGGAAGCGATACAGGAGCGCTTCGCCGACGGCCTCGCCACTCTGGCGAGGCTCGAGGTCCTCTGAGTGACTGACACGGGCCACGATTGCTAACCCTGGAAGTAATTAACCCCGTTATGTATCTAGGATGGATGGGGTGGAAGTCAAGCCCGAAGCGGCGAAAAAGTCGGCCGGCGCCCGTCTCGGGGCTCGCCGCGTCGGGGGGCTGCCGGGCTCGCCGATCCGTTTGGGACTTTGAGTCCCGTCGGCGGTCGGCTAGATTCCTTGTGGATTCCACCATGTCCTGCTCGTCCGAGGTGGTGACGGGCGCCGTGGGCGGTTCATCGGGTCGTTCCTGCAGGCCGGCTGTCGGAAAACCGACCCTCTCATCCATCCGCGAAGGCGCATCCGAGCATCGAGAACCGGCAAGGACTCCTGAACGAAGCTGCGTCCAACGCCCCGTCGGTGCGGGCGCGGGAGGAGGAGAAGCATGATCAAGTTTCGGCCCGGGAACCTCAGGGTTCCCCAGTGGACGCGTCCCGTCTACATGGTGGCGGCGGGGACGACGGACTTCCGGAAGCGGTATCCGGAGAAGAAGCTCGACGAGCTGGCCATGATGGCGTTCCGGATGCTGCTCGAGGAGAACGGCCTGAAGATGGACCCTCTGGAGGTGAAGGGGCTGATCAACTTCGCCTGCTACGGCGAGTTCGCGGATCACTTCCAGGACCAGCTGCTGTGCGAGGCCAAGGTGCACGACTACCTGGGGCTCGACCTGCTGCCCAACGTGGGGATCAAGACGGGCGGGGCGACCGGGGGATCCGCGCTCCTGATGGGTGCCACCACCGTGGCGAGCGGCATGGCGGACTGTGCGCTCGTCCTCGGGTGGGAGCGCATGGACGAGGTCAAGACCTGGACCGGCAACTATTACATTTCGACCGCGGCCTGCAAGGACTTCGAAACGCGACTGGCCCGCAACTACGCCAGCTACTACGCGCCCATGGCACGGCGCTTCCAGGTGATGTACAAGGTGGACGAGCGCGTGCGCGCGGAGATCGCGGTCAAGAACCGCGGCTATGCCTGCAACTCGCCGTTCTCGCAGCAGCCGGGGAGGCACACCATCGAGGAGGTGCTGGAGGGCGAGATCGTCTCCGATCCGCTGCGCTTCCTCGAGTGCTGCGCGATGAGCGTGGGCTCTGCCGCGGCTCTCCTGTGCTCCGAAGACCTGGCGTTCAAGCTCACCGACAAACCGGCTCGGGTCTACGTGGCGGGCGGTTCGCATACGCTGCGGACCGGTGACCGCAGGCCGATGGAGATCCTGCTGCTTCCGAACGAGAAGGAGGAGGACTACCGCGAGCTGTACCAAGAGATGGAGAAGTGCGATGGCCGCTGGCCGGGCTTCGAGAGCTTCGGCGCCACGCGTTTCGCCGCCTACATGGTCTACCACATGGCCGGGATCCAGGATCCGATCGAGGACCTCGATGTCCTCGAGACGCACGACGCCTTCACGATCTCCGACTTGCAGACCTACGGTGACATCGGTCTGACCCTCTACGGTCGCGAACAGGACTATGTCACCTCCGGCGACTGCTACCTCGTCAACCCGCAGACGGGAAAGCCGGGCAAGTGCCCGTCCAACCTGTCGGGTGGGTTGCTGGGAACGACGCACGCGGTGGGCGCAACCGGCATCTTCCAGGCCGGCGAGGTTCTGTGGCAGCTGCAGGGGAACTACGACAAGTTCCACGGCAATCCGAATCTCTGGCAGCGCTACGGCAAGACCAAACCGGACGACTGGGAAAGCCTGCAGGTGGAGAACCCGCGCCGCGGTATGGCGATCTCGCACGCCGGCGTGGGAAGTCATGTGGTCTGCACGATCCTCGAAAGCGCGTGGTAGGAGGTGCGGCAATGAGTGACCAGGTCAAGCTGAACACGAGCCCGGCCAAGATCACCGGCCAGAAGGACGTTTGGGTGTTGCACTTCCCCCGCTTCGGTGAGGAGGGGACCCACTACCACTCGTACGGGATGCTGACGCCCTACTTCAAGGGGCTGACCGAGGGGCGTCTGCTGGCAACCCGGTGTGTGAACGAGGGGTGCCCGGTCAGCAGGGGCAACGGCGAGATGTGGCTGCCGCCGCGCGCCGACTGCCCCGACTGTCATCAGCCGATGGTCTGGGAGGAGGTCCGGGATCCGCAGGGATACATCTACGCGTACACGTTCGTGGAGCGTGGCGGCACCGGGCTCGAGATCGAGTGTCCCTACTACCAGATCGACATCAAGATCGAGGGTGTCTGCACCATCATGAAGAGCTGGCTGGTGGACCGCAAGCCCATCGAGATCGGCGACAAGGTGCGCGCGCGCTTCCGCACCGGCGAGGAGGCGACGCACACGTGCCTCGACCTCTACTGGGAGCTGGTCGGAGCCGCATGAGGCCCCACGCTCCGCGCATCACTCGCCCAGCAGCACCTTGGCGATGGTGTTGAGCTGCATGAAGGAGGTGCCTTCGTAGATCTTGCCGATCTTGGCGTCGCGGTAGAGCTTCTCCACCGGGTACTCGGTCGTGTAGCCGTAGCCGCCGTAGAGCTCGATGGCTGCGGAGGTGACGAACTCCGCGGCCTCGCTCGAATAGAGCTTGGCCATGGCCGCCTCCATCATGAACGGCTGGCCGGCGTCGCGCAGGCGGGCCGCGTTGTAGACGAGCAGCCGGGCTGCCTCGAGGCGTGTGGCACACCGGGCCAGCTCGTGCTGGACCGCCTGGAACTCGCAGATCCTCCTGCCGAACTGGGCGCGCTCCTGCGTGTATCCGGTGGCGTTCTCGAGGGCCGCGGCGGCCACGCCGACCATCTGGGCCCCGATCCCGATCCTGCCCTCGTTGAGGATCTCCATGGCGATCTTGTAGCCCTTGCCCTCTCGGCCGAGCACGCGATCCGCCGGAATCGTGCACTGATCCAGGATCAGCTCACACGTGCTCGACGCCCGGATGCCCAGCTTGCTCTCGCGTTTGCCCACGCTGAATCCCGGGTCGCCCCTCTCGACGATGAACGCCGTGATCCCTTTGTACCCTTTCGAGGGATCGATGTTGGCGAAGATCAGGAACAGGCCGGCTTCCGCCGCATTGGTGATCCAGAGCTTCTGTCCGTTCAGGACCCAGTCGTTCCCCTTCTTCTCCGCTCGCGCCGCCAGCGCGAACGCGTCCGAGCCGGAGCCGGCTTCGGAGAGCGCGTAGGCGGCGACCGTGTCGGTCGCGGCGTGCGGCAGGTAGGTCTTCTTCTGCTCGTCGCTGCCCCAGCGCAGGATCCCGTTGTTGAACAGCGTGTTCTGGACGTCGACGAGCGCGCCCACGGCGGCGTCCGCCCGGGAGATCTCCTCCACGGCCAGGATGGTCTGGAAGAAGTTGCCGCCCGCGCCTCCGTAGCCCTCGGGGATCTCGACGCCCATCACGCCCATCTCGAAGAGGCTCTTCAGCAACGGTCCGTCGTAGCACCCCTTGGTCTCCATCTCCCGTGCCCTGGGGAGGATCTCTGCGCGCGCGTAGCTGCGAACCGCGTCGCGAAACATCACCTCGTCCTCGGAGAGCACTGTCAAGGCGGGGTGGGTCACTTGGGTCGTCATGCTCGTCTCCAGCTTCTCCGAAACTACCCGGGTCTTCGACATGCTGCAACATCCTAGCAGATTCGCGCCAGTGCCGGTCGCAGGATCGCGGCCGCGGAGGTCACCGCGCCCGGGGCCGCACACGCGGCGGCTCGGCGCGGACAGGGGGCTTCCACGGATCGGGCAGCGGTGGTATGTGTCCCTGTGACGGGAGTGGCGCCCACTCGGGCGGTCGAGAATCGCGAACGGCCCGGAGGTGGAATCATGTCGACCTACGAGTACCAGTGTGCCGACTGCAAACACGTCTTCAGCCTCAGCATGAGCATCGCCGAACACGAGACCCGCAAGGTGATGTGTCCCAAGTGCAAGAGCTCGAACGTGAAGTGGCACCCGGCACCGTTCTTCGCGGCGACATCCAAGAAGAGCTGACACGGACGGCGTGAAACGTCAGTCGAGACGTGGGTCTTCACTGCTTGGCTGCGGGATGGAATCGCCGAGGATGGGATAACCGCGGGGTGCATGGCACGGCGCGTAGCACGTGGCACGCTCCGCAGTGCGCTCGTATGCGAGTGGCGCTTTCCAGGTTCCCATGCGAAACCCCTCGCCCACCAGACGGTGAAGCCCGTGTGCGTGCATGGTGTGGCAGGTCCGGCAGCTCCGCGCCTTCGGGTTCCGTGCCGCGTGAAGCGCGTGCAGGTTGCGGCCGTCGTCGGAGACGAAAGCCGTTCGCGACCCTTCGAAGAGGTCACCCGACGCGTGACATCCGAAACACAGGGCCACCTCTCGGGCGGGCTCGGTCAGGTAGTTGCCGGGCGCGTACGCTTCACGGAGCAGCTTGCGCTGCTCGGCCTCGTGCGGATGGTGGCAGGAGAGACAGGAGCGGTCCGCGAGGAGCAGGTGTGCGCCGGGCCGGCTGCCGGCTCGCGCAGCCATGTTCCGGTGGCACTTCACGCAGAGATCGGGGGGCGCAGCTCGCAGGTACGGCCCTGCCTGCACCCGGTGCGGATGATGGCAGGAGAGGCAGCGCCCCTGGCGCGCTGGCCGATGGACGGCGGGGACTTCGGGATCCGTGGCCGTGTCGTGGCACACGAGGCACAGCTGCTGCGGGGCTTCGTGCAAGAGACGTCTGTGCTGCGAGGCGTGCGGATCGTGGCAATCGACACATCCGGCCGCTCCTTCGGCGTGCACCCATTGCATGTCGTCGCCGTCGTCGTGACAGACGAGGCAGTTCTCGTCCGAGGCGTCGACCGGCTCGAAGTCGTGGGCCTCGTCCCGCTGGTCGTGGCAGGCTTCGCAACCGGCCATCTGCAGTGCCGGGTGGACGCTGCGCTGGCTCGCGAACGCGTCATGGCAGCCTGCGGCGGTGCAGGACGCACCCGGATCCAGCTGGGCGCTCGGGATGTCGGTCCATGCGCCCGCCCAGAGCAGCACCACGGACGCGATCAGGAGCGTCGTCATCGACGTTCTGGGTCGTGGACGCCGGTGATCCCATCTCGCCCTAGTTCCTGTTCTCATGGTTCTTGCCGTGGCATTTGAGCGTGCACGTGGCCCGGCCCGCGTCGTCGTGCGTATAGAAGAGCCCCCCCGAGTTCGCCGGCTCCACGGCGCCCAGATCGAAGTTGATCAGGTAGCTGTGGCCCTCCAGCGAACCGGGGACGCCGTGGGGCGCGTGGCAGGAGGAGCAGGGGATGGCGCCCCCCTTGATGTGCTCCCTGTGCCGCCTGAAGGGGCCGCGATCCCGAATGATGAAGTCGAGATCGTGGCACCGGCCGCACAGCGCCGCATCCTGCTCGATTTGTCGGCTTCCCCAGCCGCCGACCTGGTAGAAGCGCCGCAGGACGAACGGATGCGGTGAGCCGTGCGGCCTGGCATTCTCCCCCTGCGCGGTCGAGCCGCCATGGCAGTCGACGCAGCGGATGCGTGCCACCGACGACCACTCGGGCAGAAGCGACGGCGAGTTCCCGCGGTTGTCGCGGTCCACGGGGTGGGCCGAATCCGAGAGCGGGCCGAGCTGCTCCCGGATGCTGAACCCGGAAACCTGACGTTGCAGTGCTTCCTCCGGCTCGGGCTCCAGGCCATGGCAACGGTAGCACACCTCCTGCTCGGTCTGCGCCGGATCGACGGGAAGGCCGAGCAGGTCGATGCCGGGCAGCTCCGCCATCGTGCCCATCGGGTCGCCGATGCTGGTGGCGGCGTGCGGATTGTGGCAGTCGGCGCACTCGACGTGGCGAGGCATGGCGAATGGATCCTCGTTCCCGGTGTGGGTGCCCGCGGTCAGCTCGACCGGGTGTCGGAAGGGCTGCAGGAAGTCGCTCTCCACCTCGGTGGCGGGGCCGGTCGAGGCGTGGCAAGCGTAGCAACCTGCCTCCTCGGCGGGACCTGCGAGGAGTGGCACGTGCGTCGGCGCGAAGTGGACGGCGTGACAGGCGAGGCAGGCGCTGCGTTCGGTCTGCACCGGCATGCGGGAGCTCGCCGACGTGGACGCCGCGGGTTTCCACGCCGCGGGCCGCACGGCCTGCTGGTGCGTGGCGAGATCCCAGCCGTGCGGCGCGTGGCAGTCGAGGCAGAGCGCCGCGTCGTCTGCTGGTCGGCGCAGGAACGAGCCCAGGATGTTGTCGTGCGCGTCGTGGCACGTGGCACATCCGACGAACTCTCCAGCCTCGAGGTGCAGCTCCGGAGGCAGCGCGGCGGGATCGCGGATCTCGTCGTTGCCGCCGGTGAGCGCGTCCTCGTACCGGAAGCTCACCGGATGGTCGTCACGCAGCATCGGCTCGATGCCTCCGAATCCGGGCTCGAGGTACTCGCGACCCGGGGGGAAGGACCAGACCTGGTCATCGCTCAGTAGATCGCCGAGCGCAATCGTCCCGTCGTGGCAGGCCAGGCACATGCGGCTGATGCCGAACGGAGTCCCAGGTTGGGATCGGAGCGTCGGGCTGCTGTAGGGTGTGAACACCGCATCCGTATCCGGCTTGTTGAACAGCAATCCCATGTCGCTTCCACCATGGGCCACGTGGCAGAAACGGCAGACCGCGTTCACTTCGTCCGAGCGGGTCTGCCCGGGGCCCGTGGACGAGAGGTTGTGCACGGTGTCCGAGACTCGGTCGGCCTGCGGCGCTTGGAATGCACGAGAACTCTGGACGCCGAGCAGGAGCACGACGCCCAGCGTCAGGGCTCGGCACCCGGTGTGGAGCCGGCGCGTCGCGTCGCCGATGCATCGGTCGCCGCAGCTCATGGGCGCTCCACTGCAGTGGGGGATCCCGTGCCCGGCGGGGTGGGTGCACGGTAGAGGCTCACCGTCCCGGCCAGAGGATCTGCAACCCAGACCTCACCGAGGGCGTTGGCGGCCATCGCGGCGCACGAGCCGGGACCGCGCAGGTGCAGCCGCGCGCCCTCGCCGTCGAGCAGCGGAAGACCGTTGGCATCCAGAGCCACGAGGGATTGCGCGCTCGCCTCGTACACCCAGATGCGATGGCCCGGGCCCACCGTCATGGCCGTCGGGCGCTGCAGCCGTGCCGCGCCGGATGCATACACACCGATGTGCCGGCCCGCGGCATCGAACTGCTGCAGCCTGCCGTTGAGGGCGTCGAGCACGAGCACGCTGCCGTCCGGGAACGTGGCGATGTCGGTCGGGTAGTTGAACTCGCCCGGCCCGTTGCCCCGGTGGCCGATCACGTGCACGGGCTCCGCGTCCGATTGCGGGCGGAAGGCCAGCAGGCGGTGGTTCGCGACGTCCGCGGCCCACAGCAGCCCCGTCCTCGCGTCCCAGGCGAGGGCCGCGAGCCGCGACGGCGCCATGTCGACCGGGAACTCCAGGAGGCGTGCGGCGCCGGAGCGCAGATCCACCTCCACCAACCCGAGACGCCTGGCGTGGACACACCAGACCCGGTCATCGGCGGAGGCGGCCAGGGGCGGTCGCACCGGCTGCTCGGTGGCCAGCGATCGAGATGCGAGCAACCGATCGCCGCGGGCCTGCAGGACGACGAGCTCATGCCCGGGTGCGGGGATCCACACGAGCCGAGATCCCACG
>JBHHXQ010000161.1:0-7895 GCA_046757105.1 Candidatus Krumholzibacteriia bacterium | reverse complement strand
CCAGATTGCCGCGCAGCACGGCAAGCGCGCCCTCGGCGTAGACCGGGTTGTCGCGATCGAGCGAGGAAAACGTCTTCACGAAGGATTCCTGCGCGAGATCGCGCGCCTCCTCCGGGTTCCGCACCATCTTGCGGCACAGGTTGTACACGGAATTCTGGTACTTGCGCACGAGCTGCCCGTAGGCGGTCTGATCGCCCTGCTTGCAGCGCTCGATCAGGAGGAGATCTTCCTTCTTCAAGCGGAGATCCCTTGCAGGCACTGCGGCGGTGTCGAGCCACGGAGATTGTCGCCGTCGGGGCGCTGCGCCACTCCGAGACTCGCCGCAGTGCGGTGGCCTGACGCGGAATTCACCCTCTGTTCGAGATGCAAGAAGGAATCAGGAAGGACGCAACCTTCACAGACCGATGCCATCCGACGCCGGGCGGCTCCCCTCAGCGCCGCCGTCGTCTCTTGGGATCGGAGCCCCCGGGCGGGGACCTGTCTGGAAGCACGCGAGCCGCTTCAGGATAATCGACCATCCCGGGCTTGGCAAGCGTGAAACGCGCCCGGCGCGGCTGCGGGGTCTCGGGGCCTCGCGACGCCGGCAGCCTCCATCAGGTCGAGCGCCGGCCGGAGCCGTTGCCTGCACCGACCTTCTCGCCTTCGCCCGTCCCCGCAGTGCCGGACCGACGCGCCCCCCGCCGGCCGTCCCGGGCGGCCGCGGCAAGTGCCAGGGCCAGCACCCCCTGTCGCAGGCGTGAGCGGATCCAGGCGGAAGCCGCGCTGCGGCCGCGCCGCGCCAGGAGTGGCGCCACCACACGCACGCCCACCAGCCCGGCCACGACGCTACCGACCAGCCAGGGAATCGGTACGTTCCGGATGCGCCGCTCGACCTCGCCGAAGGAGACCAGCTCCCGCAGGCTGGCGCCCAGCTCCTGGCGGCGCGCTCGGATGGCGGCTACGAGTCGCTCTTGTTTTCGCGCCACGTGACCAGTTCCCAGAGCATGGCCCGCGTGCGCGGCAGCAGGAGTGAGCCGATCCCCGCCATGAGCCTCTGGCCGAGACGGAACGTCACGAAGCCGAGTCCCAGGAAGACCAGTGCCACGACTCCCGCGGACGCTGGGGCGGAAAGCACCGAACGGAGGGTGAGGAAGAGGCTGGCTCCCGCGGTGAGGAACGCCAGAGTCCCAAGCATGACACCCAGACCTGCGAGGAACATGCCCCAGACGAAGCGCGTCGACCCGTCACGCACCTCGGCGCGCGCCAGGTCGACGTGCATCTTCGCGAAGTCGCGTACCCCTTCACCCACGGCCTGGGCTCGCTCGTCGATCAGCGGGTTCATGGTGTCTCCCGCGAGTCGAGCTCACCTCGGGTCGCGCACCGGGCCGGTGACTGGAACGTCCCGGCAGGCTCGAGATCTCGTCAACGACGAGCTCGGCCCAGAAGCAGCCCGACCACGGCACCGGCCCCGAACGCGTAGGCCAGCGACTTGAGCGGGTGTGCCTGCACCTGATGCTCGACGTTCACACGGTAGTCCTTGGCCTTGGTCGCCGTGCGGTCCTTGGCGACCACCAGCTTCCGCTTGGCCTCTTCGCCAGCGACTTGGAGCTTGAGTTTGACGCGCTCACCGGTCGTGCCGATCCTGCTCTTCACTTGTGAGGTAGCGTCACCCCACGAGGTGTGCATACGCGCTGACGCCGTGTCGACTTTGCGACCGATGTCACGCGCGCGCTCTTCCACGGCCCCCGGAGCGCTTGAGGTCTTCGGCGCCTCGTTTCCGGTCACTTGGTTCTCAGCACTCTCCATGGAACGCTCCTCCGCTTTGGGTTCCATGTGGCGGCGGGCCATCACGCACCACACAACCCCGCCACACCACAGCGGCATACAGTGCTCTGCCAACGCTTTTCCCGCTGCTGCCGCTGCGCGCAACCTAGCACACGGAGTCCAGGCGCGCGACATCTATTCCGCGAAAAACCCCGCCGGCTGGGGGCAATCCGCGCCGGCCGGCCCGGTCCGTTCCGGTGGGCCGCGAAGCCCGCTTGACCCCTCCCCCACCCCCTCCTAGACTGCTCCGGGCTTCCCGAACCCTGGCCTGGAGGGCTTCCCACGATGAGCAGCATCGAGTTCGTGCATGCGCGCGAAATCCTGGATTCGCGTGGTTTCCCCACGCTCGAGGTGGAGGTCTACACGGAGGCCGGCACCACCGGCCGCGCGGCGGTCCCCTCGGGCGCGTCGACCGGAGAGCACGAGGCCGTCGAGCTCCGGGACGGCGACGAGACCCGCTACCTCGGCAAGGGTGTCCTCAAGGCGGTCGCGAACGTCAACGACGTGCTGGCCCCGGAGATCGTCGACCTCGACGTCTTCGATCAGGCCTACATCGATCAGCGCCTGCGGGAGGTCGACGGCACGCAGAACAAGTCGAGCATGGGCGCGAACGCCATTCTCGGTGTCTCCCTGGCCGTGGCCAGGGCCGCCGCCGTCGCCGCCAACCTGCCGCTCTACAACTACATCGGCGGCACGAACGCGCGGACGCTGCCTCTGCCGATGATGAACGTGGTGAACGGCGGCCGCCACGCGGACAATAACGTAGATCTTCAGGAATTCATGATCCTGCCTGTGGGCGCCGCCGACTTCTCCCAGGCCGTGCGAATGGGCGCCGAGACGTTCCACAACCTCAAGAAGGTCCTGCTCGAGATGGGGCTCTCCACCGCGGTGGGCGACGAGGGTGGTTTCGCGCCCAACCTGAGCTCCAACGCCGAGGCCATCGAGGTGATCCTGAGGGCCATCGACCGCGCCGGCTACAAGCCGGGCGAGGACATCGCCCTGGCGCTGGATGCGGCCTCGAGCGAGTTCTTCGCGGGCGGCACCTACACGTTGGAGGCCGAGGCCCACAAGCAGCTCGACGCCGACGCCCTCGTCGAGTACTACGCCGGTCTCTGCGACCGCTACCCCATCGTCTCCATCGAGGACGGCATGGCCGAGGACGACTGGGACGGTTGGCGCAAGCTCACGGCCGAGCTGGGCGAGCGCATCCAGCTCGTCGGCGACGACATCTTCGTCACCAGCATCGAGCGGCTGAAGCGGGGCATCGAGGCGGGCGTCGCCAACTCGCTGCTCGTCAAGCTGAACCAGATCGGCACGCTCTCGGAGACGCTGGACGCGATCGAGACGGCCCGGGCGGCGGGCTACACGAACGTCGTGTCCCACCGCTCCGGCGAGACCGAGGACGTCACGATCGCGCACCTGGCCGTGGCCACCAACGCCGGCCAAATCAAGACCGGCTCCATGTCGCGCAGCGATCGCCTCGCCAAGTACAACGAGTTGCTCCGCATCGAGGAGGAGCTGGCCGACGCGGCCCGCTACCCCGGCGGAACGGCGCTGGCGCGCGGCTGCTCCGCGGACCGTGCCGGCTCGGCCCAACCCTCCGATTGACACGCCCCGGCCGGGCGACTAGCGTGCCGAGCGCGTTCTCCCGGACGGTCGGGCGGCGGTGCAAGGTGGAGGGGATGCGCGAGCCATTCCAGTACGGGGTCGATTCCGGATCCGAGCCCGAGTCGGCAGACTGCCCGGGCTGGACGCCGCCGCGCTTCCTGCGCCGCCACGCCGAGCTCACGGCCCGCCGCCGCAAGCTGCGCCGGCTCATCCTCTGGGGCCTGTCGTCGCTCTTCGCCTACGGGTTTCTCTTTGCCGATGACGGACTTCTGTCGCTCGTGACCCGACGCATCCGGATCCACCGGCTCGAGGCGCAGGTGGCCGCGCTCGAGCAGCGCCGGCGCCTGCTCCTGCGCGAGGTCGAGCTGCGTCACGACGATCCCGCCACCATCGAACGTCTGGCTCGTGAGGAGTACGGGATGATCTTCGAGGGTGAAATGGTGTACCGCATCCTCGAGGTGAGCGAGGAGGACGTCCGGCGGATCGAGGCTGCGAGGCTCCGGCATCTCGAGCGCCAGAACGCTCCGTTCGATGCGACGGAACGCTGAACGTCCGTCCGTGCGGCTGCCGCCCGTGGTTCTGGGCCTGCTCCTGGATTCGACCGCGTCGCCCCGGCGTACGCTTCCTCCCGGCGACCCGGCGCGCGCCGCGCTGCCGAAACACACCGAGGGCCCCGCATCACACGCGGGGCCCTCGCGCCTTTGGGAGGAGGTGTCGCCGGCAGCTCACCGCTCCACGAGCCTGTGCAACCGCATCCAGGCCTTCGTCAGGGGCCCGGGCTGCGTCTTGCCGACCGGGGCCCAATCGTTCGGGAAACGACCTCCCCGGTCGCGCCCCGGAACGGGACCGATCGTGATTCTCGGGTCCTCGATCACAGCACTCGCCGTGAGCGGCTGATTCTCGGTCGGGACGCGAAGCCCGCCCCCACGGCGACGTTCGAGAGACCCGAGGTTGTCGGGATCGGCGAACGCGAGTCCCGACGTTGCCATCAGTCCGATGCAGGCCACCAGAACCATGACGATCAGCTTGGGAGAAAGACACTTCAGGAAAGGACTGCGAGTCATCGTGCTCACCTCCGCCGGCCGGGTGTGGTTCCATGCCCGCAACCAGGGCCGTCGGGGGGAGGACGGCCCGTCGCGGGACCCCTGGGATGATCAAGGGGCGCTCGCCGCTCCATCGGTTCGCCAGCTGGCTTCCTGCCTGTCGATCGCCCCAGATGCCTCTGGTTTCTGCACACCACATGCCGGCACCCCATACAGGTGTATCCTGCTCTCATCACACGGCTTAACTCGAATGGCTCGGACGCGCAGAAGCCCTGCTGCACGCAAGCTTTGCGCACGCGGCATGGCCGTAGGGGCCGCAATCCTCGTATCGACAACGGCTTCCGGCGCTGCTGGTGAGTCTGCAAGTGTTGCGGAGGTGTCAAGGCTGCGCAGGGCTTGCGGCGGCAAGACGGGACTTCGTGATCGTCACCTCGTCGACGAGCGCATCGGTCGCGCTCTCGAAGGTGCGGATGGTGCAGCGCGCAGCGTCGATGAGCACCTGCGTCCACACGATCGTCTCGTCAAGGAAGAAGGCCGTCGGCCCGCAGCGCTTCGTGGGCCGGCCTTCCTTCACCTTCGCACCCGCGCCCGAGACGATGTAGAGGGTGCCCGGGGGATCGGTGTAGTGCGGATCCTGCTCGACGTTCACGGGCGCCCCACGTGCGATCGGATAGAGGCGCTCGTAGGTGTGCGCGTGTCCTGAGAAGACCACGTCCACGGCGTAGCGGTCGAAGAGCGGTACGAAGTGTTCCACCACCGCGTCGTTGTTGCCCTTGTAGGTGCAGGTGATTCCCGGATGGTGGAAGTACGCGAAGATCCAGTCGGCGTTCTGGCTGTGCACGAGATCGTTCTCGAGCCATGCCACCTGGTGCTCGAGGTCGTAGAGGTCACCGTCGCGCGTGTCGAGCGCGATGAAGTGGGCGTTCGCGTAGTCGAACGAGTAGTAGTGCTCGTTGTGCGGCAGGTACCACTCCTGCTCCCAGTTGCGTTCGGGAGGGCTCTTCCAGTCGTGGTTGCCGAGAGCCGGCCACACCGGAATCGTGCGCAACAGCTCGGCCCACGGGCGCATGAGACAGCGGTCGTATTCGCTCGAGCGCCCCTTCTTGTAGACGACGTCGCCGCACAGGATCCCCAGCTCGGGGCGCGGGGCGGCGCGCAGAATGGATTGCGACGTCAGCACCTGCTGGAGCTTCCGGTCGCCGACATCGCCGGTGACGAAGAAGCTGAACGCCCGGTCGAGCCGTCCCGCGTCCGTCCGGAAGCTGTAGCCCGGCCCCTCGGCCAGAACGCGGACGCCGGCGCGCACCCTGTAGAAGTAGGTCGCACCTGGCTGCAGGCCGCGCAGCGTGGCCACGCGGCGCGTTCCATCCGTCACGGCCGTGACCGTGACGCCATAGTCGGGTGTCGGGCCGTAGTCGACCGCGGGCGTCCCGGGATCGGTCGCCATCCAGATCACCAGGACCGAGTCTGGTCCGAGACCCTGCAAGTAGGGTGCGCGCACGTAGCCCGGGGCGATCTCGCCAGCCGGCCCGAGCTTCCGCTTCCCTTTCTTCTTCCTGCCCGCATCGACGGAGCCCGTCCCGCCGGCCAGGAAGGCCAGCGCGAGGAGGATCGACACGGTCGGCAACCAGCGGCTCGATGCCAGGCAACGCACAGGAACCTGCTCGGGATGGAGGGGCGCCGGGCTCCGCCGCCGTCCCTCGCTTGCACTCGACCGCGGCTCAACACGGAACCGGGGCCGGCCACGAGGCGGCGGCGGACGCTCCTGACGCTTCCCAAGGTATCGCGTTCGTCGCGGTGAAGTGTCACAGCCGGGTCATGGCTGTGTACCAGGTCTGTAATCAATGACCCCGGGGCCGCGCCGTACCTGGGCGACACCCGGACGCCGGGGCCGAGCAGTCGCGATGCCGCCGCCGAAGCAAGCCGCGGCAGCCCGCGACCCGGCACGGCAGGAGGCGCCGGTCCCTCCGGGAAGCGACCGGGAACCCGAAAGGCATCGTGGGGAGGCTGGTTCCCGACGCTCACGGCTCGCACTCGAGGTGCAATGGATCCGTCGCCGGAAACGCCGAGGACTTCGTTGGCGGGTCAGTCGAGCAGGTCGTGCCACCAGTGCCAGATGCGCTTGCGAAGGGCCGGGAGATCACTGGCTTCGAGCTCCTTCCCCCCACCATCCGCCCAACCCTGTGGAACTGCCACGAACCCGCCTTCTTCTTCTTCGAAGATCTCAAAGCCCAGATAAACGTCGATTGGTCGTGGACTTGCCGTGGAACTTCCGGATTCGAACCGCATGTTCTCACACCTCCCAACGCCCAGAGGAGGGCTGTGGAGAGCACCTTCCGCTCATTGAAACACTCCCTCAGGCTGGAAGATTCCAGCCGGGACGGTAGCGAACGGGGCGGAAGCTCCCGTACGTCACCCGCAAGGGACGACAGTGGAAGAGCGTATCGCGATCTTTCAGTCCTTCACCTCCACACTGCCGAACAACACCGTGGACTTGACCCGGAGCGTCGGAGCGGAAGCGGTCGGCGGAGCGGTCTCGCCCGCACCCGTGCCGATGCGTCGCCGATCCTCACACGAGCCGAAAAGCGGCGTCCCGCAGAGCTCCACGTTCCACGGCTGGGGAGCACGAATCTCGACGCCGCCCAGCAGAGCCGTGGCTTCGATCTCGGCGCCGTCCGGATGCAGCCGCGCCGGCCGCAGATCCAGATCGACACCTCCGAGAACGCCCGTCACCTCGGCGCGACGGAAGCTCGACGACCGCACGACGCTCTCCCTGCCAGCCAGGAAAGCCGTCATGCGCAGGCTCTCGGCGTTCGCTCCGGCATGCCCGCCACGGCCACCCCGCGACCGCAGGAGCCAGGAGACGCCGAGGCCGATGAGAAAGAGGGGCCACCAGGTTCCGAGAAGCGACCAGTCGAGATGCCCCAGCATCAGCAGCAGCAGCACGACCCCGATGCCAGTCAGGAACATTCCTCCGGCCAGCGCACGGTCGAGCACCAGCGCCTTGACCCCGAGAGCGATGATCAAAAGCGGCCACCACACGAAGAACCACTCGAAGAAATCGCCCACGTCTGCGATGTCGAGGTTGTCGAGAAGGAAGAGCGTGCCGATCAGAATGAGCAAGAGCGCTGCGAACATGCGGCCCGCGCCGGGGGTCGAGGTCGACATGCGCCCACCTCCTCGTGGAGTGGTGCCCCTGGAACCTTCGACGCCGAGGATCTCGCACGATGCCGCGAATCCTGGCTGTCGTGGCGACGAAGTCCTGGCGTTCCCGGGGCGGGGGCGGCGGCGGGGCCCCGGCCCGGCCCCCCCCGCCTGCCGCCCCCCCACCGCGCGCACGCCCACGTCCGGGAGCCACGGCACCCTCCGCCGGCGCCGCTCGCGGCGGCGGAGCTTCCAGCCGGACCGCCGGCACGCCGGAGGAACCATGGTGGCGGTCCT
>JBHHXQ010000160.1:0-7921 GCA_046757105.1 Candidatus Krumholzibacteriia bacterium | reverse complement strand
CGGCCCCGCGCGCCCAAGGCGAGCAAGCTCGATGGCTTCGAAGACGCGATGCGGCGCTGGCTGGAGCAAGACCCGAAGCTCACCGCGGTGCGCTGCCTCGAGAAGCTGCGCGACCAGGGCTTCGACGGTGCCTACACGATCGTACGCCAGCGGTTGCGGGCGTTGCGCCGTGAGGTCCAGCCGCCCGCGCCTACGGCCACGCCGGTCGAGACCGCGCCGGGACAGCGTGGTGAGTTCGACTGGTCTCCCTACCGGCTCGCCGGCGGGGTCAAGGTGCAGCTCTTCCATGCCGTGCTGCGCTGGTCGCGCGGCCCGAGCCTCGCGGCGGCGACCAACACCCGGCAGACGACTACGCTGCGGCTGCTGCGGACGGCCATGGAAGAGCTCGGCGGTGTCCCCGAGGAGTGGCTCACCGACTCGATGCCCGGCTTCGTCGATCGCTGGGAGCTCGACGAGCCCATCCTCAACGCGCGCTATGTCGATTTCGCGGCCCATTACGACTTCCGAGCGCTCATCGGCGCTCGCGGCTGTGCAAAGGCGAAGGCGGTCGCGGAGCGGCGGTTCCGCCACCACGAGAACAACCTGCTCGTGGGGCGGAGAATCCACAGCTTCGAGGAGTACGCGCGCCTGCTCGCGTGGTGGAAGGTCGAGAAGGTGCTCAAGAGGCCGCATCCGGAGACGGGGCGACCGATCGCGGAGATGGTCGCGCTCGAGCGGGCGCACCTCAAGCCGCTTCCGGCGCGGCCCTACGACACCCGCGACGTCGCCGTGCGGTTGGTCGACGACTACCAGCGCGTGCGCTTCGACACCAACCACTACCCGGTGCCGGCGCCGGTGGGGTCACGCATCTACGTGTGCGCCGACACCGAGCGCATCGAGATGTGCGACCACCAGGCGCGGCGCCTCATCGAGCACGAGCGCCTGCCGACCGGCGCGCGCATCAAGCTTCCCCCGCTCCATGCGAAGCGCGTGCGCTACGACCTCGACGAGCTCGGTGAGCGCGTGGGCCTGTGGGGAGAGGTCGCCGCGGCCTTCGCCGCGGGCGTGCGGAGGGCGCGCCGCTACCCGGGCCCCGAGCTCGTGCGCGTCCTGCAGCTGAACGTCAACTGGTCCGCGGACGACATCGTGGCCGCCATGGAGCACGCGATCAACTACCGCTGCTACGAGGTTGGCAAACTCGGGCGGATTCTCGAGGCGCGCTTCACCCCGCGCCGCTTCGAGGACGTGATCGCCGAGTCGACGCGCGCCCGCATCCACGAGGTCATGAAGGCCCACCCGGTCACCCCGCGCCCGCTCGCGAGCTATGAAACGCTCGAGAAGGGCGACCGCTCCGGCGACGAGCTCGGTGAGGAGGACGGCGGTGACGGCGCCCGGTCCTAGCCACAAGACGCAGGCCGACGTCGTTAGCCGTGTGCGCGCCGGCTTCGCGACCCTCCGCCTTCCGCACGCCGTGCGTCGCTTCGACGAGCTGCTGGCCGGGCCGGAGCCCGACCTCTCACGCCTCGAGTGGCTGTGGGCGGTGCTCGAGCCGCAGGTCCGAGCGCGCACCGAGTCGCAGATCGAGCGCCGGATCAAGCAGTCGCGGCTGCCGGAGCGCAAGACGCTCGCCGCTTTCGACTTCGACTTCCAGGCCAAGCTCGACAAGGACCTCGTGCTCGAGCTCGCCACCCTCGCCTTCCTCGACCACGGCAAGAACGTGCTGCTCGCTGGGTGGAGCGGAACCGGCAAGAGCCACATCGCCAAGGCGCTCGCGCTCAACGCCTGCCTCGAGAATCGGCGCGTACGCTATACGACGAGCGCCGACATGCTGGCGACGCTCAACGCGAGCCTGGCCGACGCCACCCTCGAACACACGGTGAAGCGGTACACGAACCCCCAGCTCCTCGTGATCGACGAAGTCGGCCTCGAACAGGTCGAGAGGGCGGTCGCGAGCCGCGCCGGGCTCATGCAGAAGGTGCTTCTCCCCCGCTACAACGAGCGGCGCTCGACCATCATCACCTCGAACATCGAGTGGAAGGCCTGGGGCGACTACCTCGGCGATCATCTCGGCGCAGCCGCCATCCTCGATCGTCTCCTCCACCACAGCCACGTCATCGTGATCGAGGGCCCCAGCTGGCGCGACCATGAGCACAAGCAGGACGTCGCCGAAGCCGGCCAGCGCTCGGCCAAGCACAAGCGCTCCAACGAGAAGGCGGCAAAGCGCCCGTAGCCCACACCCGGGGTCGTTGCCCGACGCGCCGGAGCTGGTGGCCGCCAACCCGGCCTCGCCACCGCTTGCCGCGCGGCTTCCGGCCGCGCCTGCCTGCCTGCCTGCCTCGCCCCTCTCGCTCGCTCTTCTCTCCCTCTGCCTGCGGACCAGCGCCGCCCCTGCGCGTGGCTGTCGATCCGCCACGCCGCAAGACGTGGCAACCCGACCTCCACATCGGATTCCAGCGCCGCGAGCCCTCTCAGACGCCGAGCCGACTCGGCAGGCCTCCGGGTCCGGAGCGTAAGTGCTTCTGCCACGGTGGCGCCTGGTGCACTATCCCGCCATCGCGGCCAGTCGGACACCGCTCCAGCCGCTTCGCAGCTGGTGCACTTTCTCGCCAGATGAGAGGGGGCGCGCTTTCTGAGGCCGCCCCGCGCGCGGTATTCGAGGGTCCGGTGAGGAGTTGCCCAGGACCGCACGCGCTGGGGGCTCCGCCCCCAGACCCCCGGGGTTTTCAAGGCATGACTCCGGTGTCCGAAGCAGCTCGCGGACAAAGAGAGGGGACCCCGGCCGAGGCCGGGGTCTCCTCTGGCGCACTTCGGCGCACCGTCGGCCTGGCTATCCCTTGTCGGGTGCTCCCCAGCAGAGCCGACTCCGTTTCACCAGGCTTGCTTCCGTTTCCGTTTCCGTTTCCCTCGAGCCCCAGGGCCGGGGCCAGGGCGAAGGGAAACGAACTACCCCAGCGGTCACGCGACTCGGCGGTAGCCGGAGTTGGTCTTGTCCGCAGCCCCCTCCGTGACGAGGTCGGCCAGGATCCCGCAGAGTGTAGCGGTGCGGATTCGGCATCGCTTTCGCAGCTCGCGAACCGTCGCTGGCTCGGACGAGAGGGCCAGGAGAACGCGTTCCCGTGAGCTCGACTGACTTTGCTCAGGAGGTGCGGTCGGCTCGTCGAGCACCATGAGCGAAACGCCGCCGCCACGCTCTCGGAGGGCGACCGGTATGCACGGACAACTCGGAGCGGCGCGGTGTTCGACCGTGAGCCACAGCCCTTCACCGCGCCGACGCAGGTACAAATTCGAGTCACCCCACGCGTGAAGCTCTGAGCTGCCGCGCAGCGCCTGCCCGGCTCGCGCAGCGCCGCTCTTGCGAGCGTGATGGACCAGCAACACCGAGACCTGCAGCTCGCGTTCGAGCTGGCGCAGGTACGCGAGGAGTGGGGCCACCTCTCCCGCAACGTTCTCGTCGATCCGGTGGAGGCGCACGAAGGGGTCGAGGACCAGCAGCCGTGGCATGAGGTCCGCCACCGTAGCTCGCAGCCGCTGGCGATCGGCGGCGACGTCGAGACGGAGGCTCGGAGCCGTGATCACGTGCAGAGGGAGCCCGCCGAGACCGATCCCTGCCGCCGCGGTGATCGCCTCCAACCGCTTCCGGACGCTGTGGAGAGCATCCTCAGCGGCATAGAGCAAGACCGAGCCGGGGCGAGGCACGGCGAAGCTCCGCAGACACGGAACGCCCGAGGCGACCGAGACCGCCGCGTCAAGCGCCAGCCAGCTCTTCCCCAGCTTAGCCTCGCCTCCAAGGATGCCGACCCCGCGGTCGGCCCACAGCCCTTCGATCAGCCAGCAGTGCTCTTCGGGACAGGGCTCGAGGTCCGCGGCCAGGCGCACGGGGAGGCCGGTCATGCGGTCCTCCGGCGTCGTTTCTGTGGTCGATCGTCGCCGCCGAAGACCTCCAAGAAAAGCTTCTCATCCAGACGCTTCAGCTCGCGATGGACGGCCACCACCAGGAGGTCCTGGCCCATGGCCAGCATGGTGCGCGGGTTGCCCGCCGCTCGCTCCACGATCGTGGTCTTTAGTCCCTCGGTGAGGAGCGCCGTGCCGCCCGCCGTGTTCAGTCGGTAATCGAGCACTGCCAGGAGAGTCTCCTTGTCCATGGGCTCGAGGAAGATCCGAACTCGCAGGCGGCTGCCGAGCGGTGCGAGCTCCTCATGGCGAAGCTTCTCGTGGAGGCGCCGGTCGCCGGCCAAAACGACGCCCAGGATCACGCGCGAATCGAAGCGCGTGCTGCTTAGGATCCGGAGCTCGGTGAGCACCTTGGGGTTCATTTCTTGCGCCTCGTCGACCAAGAGCACAGGCCGCAGCAGCGTCGACTCCATGTGCTCGCACCAGCACTCGCGCAAGGCCTTGAAGCCGCCCCAGCGATTGCGCGGAGTGAGCTCCACGCCGAAGCGCTCGCCGAGCTCGCGGTAGAAGCTCGACACACTGCCCGAGGCGTGCTCGAGCGACACGACCTTCGCCCCCGAGTTCCGCAGGAGGTGTTGCTCGACCAGGCGCATGCACGCGCTCTTGCCAGTGCCCGGATCGCCGATCACCGACGCAAAGCCGCCGTCCTCGAGGAGGACATGCTCGGTCCTCCAACAGAGCGACTCCGCCGGCGCCGAGCGGAAGAGCGCCTCCGGCGGAACCTCCCGCGAGAAGGGGTCCCATTTGAGTCCGTAAGCCTTCAGCTTGTGCCTCATGCGAGCACCGCCTCTCCCGCTGAGCATTCGTCATCGTCGCCCTCGTCGCCCTCGTCTACGTAGCGCTCGTCCAGCGACAAGTAGGCTGCCGGCAGTCCCTGGGCTGAGTACTCCTCGATGTACTCCGCCAAGAGCGGCGCGATCCCTGTCGCCGGCGGTGCCAGCGGAGTCCCCCTCTCGGAGAGCGCCGGGCCCTGGCGCCGACGGCGCAGCCCGTCCGCGTTGCGCTCCTTGTCCTGCGGCCATAGCCGGCAAAGGACGGTGTCGCTCTTGCGGTCGATCAGGTGGACGTTGGTCAGGTCCCAGGTGGCATAGCGCACCGCGACCCGCTCGAAATGCCCGTAGCGCGAGGGGACCTCGAAGCGCCTCCTCTCCACCGTGATCGTCCCGTCGCTCTGGCGCTGGCGTCGCGTCACGGTCCGCCGAAAGGAGTCGCGCAGCGCCTGCGGATCGGGACAGTCGCGGGCCACCGTCGGCCCTTCCAGCCAGCGCTCGAGCGGCGTCACGCCCAGCTCGCTGTGAACCTCGCGGTTGTAGTCCAGCTCGACCCAGGCCTGTGTCGCCTCGTTCAAGAGCTCGAGGGTCAGTGGCTCCACGCCTTCGAGCATGGGCATGAGCCGTCCCTCAACGATCACCCAGAAGACCTCCTTTTTCGCGTTCTGATACGGCGAATAGGGCAAGGTCTGCTTGTGCGTGACCCCCTGGCGCTCGAAGCCTTCACTCACCTCGGCTGCCGTCTCGGCCGGGCCGCAGTCCGTCATGAATTCCCAGGACAAGCCCCGCTTCATGAAGGCCTGCTGGGTCCCGTGCGCGAAGGTGTCCGCGCTCTCGCTCCAGTACCACTGCAAGTGGCAAGCAAGCCGCGACCGGTCGTCCAGGCAGCCATAAAGCTTGGGCCGCTTCAGGGTCCCGTCCGGAGCCAACACCGCCCGGCTGCACTCGTGAAAATCGGCGTGGTAGAGCCCTGCGACGTGCGACGCCTCGTAGCTGCGCACCTCGCGCGCCTCGAAGCGCTGCGCCGCCAACTCACCGCCCTTGGTCTTGGGGGTCCGCCGTCCCTTCGCTCGCTTGAGGCCCTTGGCGCGCATGAAGCGACGCACGGCTGAGTAGGACGGCAGTGCGCCCAGCTCAGGATTGCGGCGAACGCGCGCACCCATGTTGTCGTAGTGCAGCTTGTAGGACCAGCGCCGGTGGTCGCGGTGCTGGCTCTCCAGCGCCAAGCGCAGCGGCTCGTCCAAGCTGGGGTGCGTGCCCGCGTCGTCGCGCACCTTGCGCCTCAGCGCGCCCACCGGGTCCGATCCGGCCTTGAGCGCCGTGTAGTACCAGCGCTCGATCGTCGACAGCCCGAACCATGCCGGCGCCCCCGTGATCGGGTGCGTCCACGTCTTCGCCGCTAGCGCGTTCAGCTCGGTGCGCAGTTCCCCCTTCGGCGGAGGCGAGGCCAGAAGCCCTCCCACCACCGAGAAGCGGAAACGCGCCCACTTCGCATGCCTGCTCTCGTATCTCTGCTCCATTTTGCTCACTCCTCCTGGGTGAGCGTGCATGCTCTTCTCCTCCGAGGGCACACTCTGCGGATTTCTATCGCCGCGCCTCGCCCACCAGCGAGCGCGCCCAGGAACCCGTAGTCACGGGGCTCAGAAAGCAGAGCGCCGCGACGAACCGGTCGCGGTCGTCGCCCTCAAAGCGCTCCAGCAGGCTCAGCGGAAGGTGCTTCTCGTCGACCGGTGGCACCAAGCGCCCGCGCCCCGCCGTCCAGCACCGCGTCGCGGTAAAGACCTTCTGCCACCAGCGCCGCCAGCGCTCGACGGTCTTCCGGCTCACTTGCTTGCCGAGCCACTTCCGCACCGCCGCCAGCCGGCGAGGAGTCACACCGTGCTCCAGCGCCGAGACCAGCACCACGACGGGTGCCAGATACCAGCGACGCCCGAAGAATCGCACGCTGGGAGGGGTCGCGCGGGTCCGACACCCCTCGAGAGCGCAACAGAAGCTGAACCGCTTCTCGTAGTCCTTGGGCAGCGCAGCTGGGCCTCCGCGCGGTGCCCGCGGGTAGTGGCTGGCATGCAGCGGCCCCCCACATGGACATCTCGCGCCACGCACCGCTCGCGCGAGGTCCCGGTCGATCTCAAGAAGGGCCGCGTAGAACCTCGCGTCGGCGAGAAGCTTGTGCATCATGGGGAGGAGCGTCCTCTGCTGTCTTGGACAACAACAGAAGACGTAGGCCCCTCCGTGGCGTCAAGCTACGTGAGGGGCCGTTTTCCTTGGCCCTCACGTAGCGAGCCCGAGCGACCGCCTTTGGCCCTCAGGCGTTCAGGATCGCGCTGGATCGAGCGATAGCGGCGCGCGGGCTCGCGTAGCTCCTTCAGCTTGCGACGTGCTGTCTCGTAGGCAGCGCTCCCGACGCTTGCGAGACCCTTGACGAGAGAGCCGAAACCGCTGCGCTTCACCTTGTCGACGACTCCCGCGAGCAGCTCGCCGACGGTCTCTGCAGGTCCCCGACCGTTGAGGCGCGCCCCGTCGTCTTGCGAAGGTGGTGCTTGAGGGAGCCGTGCTTCCCTTCCAGGTCGTTGGACGTGTGTGGAATGCGGGGGTCGTCGTAGCAGAGGAAGAGTCCGGGCGCGTAGCGCTCCGTCACCGCTGCAACGTGTTCAAGGAAGCGCCGTCGACGCGCTCCCTTGCCGCGTTTCGGAGCCTCGTCGAGTCGTCGCGCGATGAGGCGACGAAGGCGGCAACGTACGGTTGCGCCGTCGGGGTGGTCGTCTGCCGGCCAGAGCGTGGCACGGATTTCGTGGAGGACGTCGACGTTCTTGCGGATCTCGTTGCCGAGTTCAGTCCGCCTGGCAGTGGGCTTCAGCGCAGCCGCTATTCGATCGAGGAGCGGCCAGTCCCCCCTTTTTTCGCCGCGCGTGTGGCGGCGTCCCGGACGGCAAGGAGCCTCTCGTGCCGCTTCAAGGCAGGTGGGTGGAAAGGAGCGCGGCCAGAGACCTTGGACGCGGCATGAGCGTGAAGGAGGAGCCTCTCGGCCGCCTTGCGTTCCTCGGCTTCCGCCTCTGAAGCCGGAGGCTTGGGCGTCTTCAGCTTGCGCTTGAGCTCACGAACCTTCTTGCCCGTTTTCTTTACCTCGTCGGCCAGCTGAGAGAGGGACGTGTCGAGCGCCGTCGCGCTGAGAGCAGTCTCGGTATTCGAGGCCGGTCCGGGCGCGCAAATCGAGGGTTCGA
>JBHHXQ010000159.1:0-7924 GCA_046757105.1 Candidatus Krumholzibacteriia bacterium | reverse complement strand
CGTTGTGGATGCGAGCCAGGCTCTCGACCAGCTCGTGATCCACGCGTGCGCTCCAGCGCCGAAAGGATGCTTCCGGGTCGCCGGCCGGCTCTCGGCGGCCGGAGTCCCGACCCGCACCGGCGTTCTGCCCGGAAACGGCCATCGTCCTCCCCAGTGTGGCTTGCCTCAGCTGCGCTCGAGCGCTTCCCGCTCGACCCGCTCGTAGCCTTTCTGCTCCAGCTCCCGAGCCACCTCGAGGCCTCCGGAGCGCACGATCTTCCCGCGCACGAGCAGGTGCACACGGTCCGGCTCCACCTCGTGCAGGAGCCGCGTCTCGTGCGTCACGAGAAGCACCGCGGTGCTCTCGCCGCACGAGCGCCGGATGCCGTCGGCCACCGTCCTGAGCGCTTCGAGGTCCAATCCGTCATCGGTCTCGTCGAGCAGGATCACCCGAGGCTCGAGAACCGCCAGCTGCAGCGCTTCCAGGCGCTTCTTGTCGCTGCACGAGAACCCCCGGTTCACGTAGCGCCCTGCGAAGCCCGGATCGACCCCGAGCCACGCGAGCTGCTCCATGAGGAGCCTGCGGAACTCGCCGACCGGAATCGGCGCGCCGCGGTGGGCGTGCAGCGCGCTGCGCACGAAGTTCGCGACCGTGACACCCGGTAGCTCCACGGGATCCTGGAAGGCCAGGAACATGCCGCGTCGCGCCCGCTCGTCGGCCGGGAGCCCGGTGACGTCTTCTCCCCGGACGTCGATGCGACCCGCCGTCACGTCGTACCGCGGGTGGCCCATGAGAGCCTTGACGAGCGAGCTCTTGCCGGAGCCGCTGCGGCCCAGGAGGGCCTGCTTCTCGCCTGCGTGGACGGCCAGGCTGACACCGCGCACGACTTCTCGAGCCTCGAACTCGACGTGCAGGTCCTCGAAGACCAGCAGTGCATCCCGGGCATCGGACATGCGGTTCCTCTTCCCCGCGTCCTCCATGCCAGGGGCCAAGCGATCGGCGAACGGGCCGGGCGCCACCCGGTCTGCGCAGCGCGCGAGCATTCGACTGGCTCACGGGTCGCGTCTGCAGGAGAACACGCACGGACGAACACTAGCAGAGGTCATGCACCCGGGCCACGGCCGGGGCGGACGCTCGGCACCACCACCGCGACCGGGTGACACTGGTCTTCTCGACGAGGACGCCGCGCGAGGGGCGGCAGGCTCTTGGGTCCGGCGCTCAAACCGAGGGGGGCGGGGGATCGGGCAGTCTGAGGGCCCCGACGGCGGTCCGCCCCCATGACTCGCGCCGGACCCAAGAGCCTGCCGGGCCGCACGAGGGGCCGCGCACGTGCAGAATCACCCGGTCGCGACACTACTCGCCGATCCAGTACTGCGCCAACGCGAGGAGACGCCGCTCGCCGTCGAGGAACATGAACTGACCCGTATGCGTGGTTCTGGCGACCCGGCACACCCAGAAACCGCCCCACCTCTCCTGGGATTCCCGCAGGCGCGGGCCGATCTCCCGCCAGGGGCGAATCTCGTCGAAGACGAACGGTGTGCGCGAATGGAACGTCGCCAGGTCGGACCAGACGACGTCCAGCTCGTGGACCCGAGGTGCGACGCTTTCGGGGCCGGCCAGCTGGCGCCAGCCGGAGACCGCGCGGCGCCGCGCCTGCAGCGCATCGCGGACGCGGCGCTCGAACGTTCGCCAGCGCGGTGTCCGCGGCGCCCCGGGGCGCTTCCCCGCGCAGTCCAGCAGGAGCGCGGCGCGCCCGGACCCGGCATCGCCCGACGCGCCGGCCCGCGGCTCCCACAACGACCCCTCCGCCACGCCTCGCATACGCACCAGCGCGTGCGGATCGGCGGCCGCAGCCTCCCAGCCAATCAACCGCACCCCGACCGCATCCACGCGTCCGTCCGGCAGGACCGGAACATCGAACGCCGCCAGGGCGCACGTCCGGGCGTGCACCGGCGCTTCTCCGAGCTCCATGGCCGGCAGCCGCACCAGGACGGGACGAACGCCACCCGGCTGGCAAGCCGGCCCGAACCCCACGAGCATCCACAGGATCGCGGCAACGGGACCCGTCCTCATGGACACGACCCGCCCAGGGCCCCTGCGAAGTACGCGAGATCGCTGGCGTCGATGGGAGGTCCAGATTCGTTGTAGTCGAAACAGATGTCCCACGCGTCCCGATCCCCCAGCTTCTAGGCCAGCGCTGCGAGGTCAGCCTCATCCGTGAAATACGGCGAGGCGAGCCCCGTGTCGGTGCTGATGATGTTCACCGGAAGAGTGGTCAGGTACAAGTCGTCCGCGTAGACCTCCAGCCCCCGTGCACAGCCCCCGGCCTGGATCGTGCCGCCGAACGACGTCCAGCCGTCCTCGTCGGTCGGCCGATCGGCGGTCTTGATCGGAGCGCACATGCACAGCGAGTTGCTGAAGAGGACCGGATCCTCGGCCGGGATCCCCTGGATGCGCCAACCGTGGGGCTGACAGATGACGCGGAGCCGGATCGTGATGCCCACTTCGGCGAAGCCTTCACCCGTTCCCGCCGGGTCGACGGTCACGTAGTCGTAGGGCTCTCCCGGCCTGTAGTTGCCGGTGTAGACGCGATCGAACGTGACGTGACCTACGGCGCTGGCATCGATGGAGGTGATGTCGCTGTGCAGACAGTTCGGTTCCTGCGCGGCGGCGCGAACGACGCTGGAACCGACGAGGGCGGCGACCAGGGTCGGTGCGCGGACACACACTCACCGAGGTGCGGACATGTTCACCCCTCCTGGGCAGCATGGCCTGCTGCGTCAGGGCCCCAGGGGGAATCAGCCGTGCCTGTTCGCATGGCGAACCTGGCGAATGTGCCGGGCATGTACGGCCTCTGCAGCAATGATACTGCGCGCGGTCGACGACGACAACGCCATGCACCCGGCCCCTAGACCGCGACCGGGTGAACCTGGTCTTCGTCGCGAGGACGCTGTGCGCCGGGCATTAGGCCGGTGCGACCGGCAGGCGCACCGCGAAGCAGGTGCCGCGTCGATCCGGGTTGTCCTCCACCCAGATGCGCCCGCCGTGGTACTCCTCGACGATGCGGCGCACGAGCGTGAGCCCCAGCCCCCAGCCGCGTCGCTTGGTCGTGAAGCCCGGCTCCCAGATGCGCTGGCGCACGGCCGGCGGAATGCCCCGGCCGCTGTCCGAGATGCGCAGCTCGACCGCCGCGTTCCCGACCGTGCGACCGCGAACACGGATCTCCCCACCGTTCTCCAGGGCATCGACAGCGTTCTTCAGCAGATTCTCGAGCACCCACTCGATGAGCTCGCGATTCGCCATCACACGAGGCAGCGGCTGGAGGTCGGCATCGATGTTCACCTGTGCACCAAGATGCGGCGTGCGGCGCCTGATGTACCCCACGGTCGCCAGCACGACCTCCGTGAGGTCGAGTGCCGACAGATCGGGCGACGAGCCGATCTTGCTGAACCGCGCGCTGACCTTGGAGAGCCGGCCGAGGTCGCGCTCCATCTCCTCGTACGTTCCGCGCCGGCGGCGGCGCGCTTCTTCGGGCGACTCGCCGTCCTGCGGCACGTCCTGGCTGCGCAGCAGCTGCACCCACCCCAGCAGGGAGGTGAGCGGCGTGCCGAGCTGGTGCGCGGTCTCACGCGCCATCCCGACCCAGATCGAGCGTTGCTCGCTCAGCTTCATGGACCGGAACCCCAGGAGTCCGACGGCCATGAAGATCGCCACCGCGAGCACCAGAACCACCGGTACCCAGCGCAGCTGGCGCGACAGGCTCGAGGGGCCGAAGTGCACGTATCCCTGCACGACCCCGGTCACCTCGATCGGATACGGCGGGTTGCGCGCGTCGAACTCGCGCACCAGCGCATCGAGACGCTCGCGCTCGGCCCGCTTCTCCGCAGGTAGATCCGGCCGCCCCAGCTCACCCGGCTCCTCGGCGTCGGAAGGCCGCACGTCGACTCCGTGCCAGACGAGCGGGACGCCGTCGGCCATCGTGATGATGACCGGGAAGTCGACCTGGCTCAGGATGTCCCCGATGAGCTTGAAGGAGCCGGTCCGGTCGGCCCGAAACGCGGTCTCGCTGATGAACAGCGAGAAGACGTTCGTCAGGACAGCGGCCTGGTGCTCCATCTTGCGGGCGGTACGGCCGGCGAAGAAGATCGCGCCGCAGAAGACCACCACGAGCCCCACCATGAAGTAGGCGGCCAGCAGCATCCGCGTACGCGACCCGGACACGTTCGGCGCTCGGACCAAGTCGGCGAGCCGTCGTTTCACAAGCACCCCCACGGCACCCACGCGCGCGGCGATGGGCTCCCGGAGCGATCGGCGCGCACCCGTGTACACGCCGAGTTGCGGCCACGGCGCGGCGCTCCGGACGCCCGGCGGTGCCGAGTATACCGGCGCACCGGCAGGCTCGATGCATGCCTTCTGCGCGGCCGGGCACCCCGCCGGGCGGCGCCTCGCCGGCTCGCCAGGCCGCGTTGACCCCCTCACAGGACACCGCTAGTATGGCGTCAGGCTCGACACCAAGGTCCTGCGGCGGCTGCCGTCAACGGCACAGCCGGTTCGCGCGTCGCCCACCTTTGGCGGACCAGCCCGTGCGGCGCATACCCGCCGCCACGCCCGCATCCATCCGCAAAGCACGCGTGTCCTGGTCCGGAGAGGCGTCCGATGTACAGCGAGATCCTGGCCCTGGTCGAGAAGCCGGTCCGCTACATCGGGCAGGAGTGGAACCAGATCGTCAAGCCGCATCGACCGGGCCTGGTGCGCATCGCGCTCGCGTTTCCCGACACCTACGAGATCGGGATGTCGCATCTGGGGATGCGCATCCTCTACGAGCTCCTGAACCGACACGAGGAGTTCGCAGCCGAGCGCGTGTTCTGCCCCTGGGTCGACATGGAGCGCGAGCTGCGCCGCTTCGGGCAGCCGCTCGTCACGCTCGAGACGCACACGCCGCTCTCGAAGCTGGACGTGGTCGGCTTCTCGCTGCAGTTCGAGATGGAGTGCACCAACGTGCTGACCATGCTCGACCTGGGCGGCGTCCCGCTGCACACCGAGGAGCGGACCGTCGAGGACCCGCTCGTGGCCGCCGGAGGTCCGGGCGCGTTTTCGCCGGAGCCGATGGCCGCTTTCGTCGACGTCTTCGTGATCGGCGACGGTGAGGAGGCCTTCCCGGCACTGGTGCGCCGCTGGGCGGAGCTGCGATGCGAGGGTGGCCGGACGCGCGCGGAGATGTTGCTCGAGCTCTCGCGTCTGACCGGTATGTACGTGCCGTCGCTCTACCGCACCGAGCTCGACCCCGAGACCGGCTTCGACATCGTCGTCGGGCCGCGTGACCGCAGCGGCGCGCCGTTCCCGGTCCGGCGCGCGCTGGTCGACGACCTCGACAGGTACCCGCTCCCGTCCGACGTCATCGTGCCCTACGGCGAGATCGTGCACGACTGCGTGTCGGTCGAGATCGCGCGCGGCTGCACCGAGGGCTGCCGCTTCTGCCAGGCGGGGATCATCTACAGGCCGGTGCGCGAGAGGAGCCCCGCCGAGATCATCCGCTCGGTCTCCAGGGGTCTGCGGGACACCGGCTACGACGAGGTGTCGCTGACGTCGCTCTCGACGGCTGACTACTCGTGCGTGACTTCGCTGGTCGCGACGATGATGAACCGCCTGGCGCGTTCCCGGACGGCCATGTCGGTGTCGTCGATGCGCGTCTACGGGCTCACGCAGTCGATCGCCGAGCAGCTGGCGCGCGTGCGCCGGACCGGATTCACGATCGCGCCGGAGGCGGGCACGCAGCGCATGCGCGACCTCATCAACAAAGGCATCTCCGCTGCCGACATCGACACGGCGGCCCGCATCGCCTGGCAGCAAGGCTGGAGCCAGCTCAAAATGTACTTCATGATCGGCCTGCCCACCGAAACCGACGAGGACGTGCGAGGCATCGCCACGACCGGCCTGCACGTGTACGACCTGGCGCGCCAGATGGGACACAAGCGCGCGCACGTCACGCTGAGCGTCTCGTCGCTGGTGCCGAAGCCGCACTCGACCTTCCAGTGGGAGCCCATGGACTCGCCCGAGGAGCTGAAGCGCAAGCAGCGTCTCATCCTCGACATCGTGCGCCCGTGCCGCAACGTCAGGTTCAAGTACCACGACGTCGAGGAAGGCGTCGTCGAGTGCATCCTGTCGCGTGGCGACCGCCGCGTCGGGCGTGTGATCGAGCGTGCCTGGCGGCGCGGCGCCCGCTTCGACAGCTGGTCCGAACACTTCGACTACGAGCGCTGGATGGACTGCCTGCGCGAGGAGCGTCTCGACCCGCAGATCTTCCTGCGCCGCATCCCGCTGCACGCGGCGCTGCCGTGGGACCACATCGACTCGCTGGTGACCAAGGAGTTCATCATCCGCGACCTGCACAAGGGCATGGAGGGAAAGTTCATGCCGGCGTGCGAGAAGCCGTTCATCCGCCGCGATCCGCACAAGCCCGCGAAGCCGCTCGAGCACGCCAACCTCGTGTGCTACGAGTGCGGACTCGAATGCGACCTCGAGGCCATCAAGAACGAGCGCATCAGGCAGCGCGACAGCCTGGCCCTGCGGGGGCCGGAGATCGACGCGGCCTTCCGCGGCGAGCGGTACGACGAGCGCCGCGACGACGCCAGGCACGGTGGCTCGACCGCGGGCGCCAGCGCGACGCAGCACGGCGAGCCCCCAGCCGCGCCCCGCGTCCCGGAGCGTGGCCCCGCGCCCGGGGTGCCGGCGCCCCGGCAGGAATCGGAGCCGGCAGAGAACGGGCCGCGGATCCACTACCGGGTGCTCTTCTCCAAGCAGGGCGACATGCGCTGGCTGTCGCATCTGGATCTCGTGCGCACGCTGCAGCGCACCTTCAAGCGCGCCGGCATCCCGGTCTCCTACAGCCAGGGCTTCCACCCGGCCCCGCTCATGTCCTTCGGGCCGGCGCTCGCGGTGGGCCTCGAGGGTTCGGGAGAGCTCTTCGAGTTCGCTGCCTGCGCGGAGCTCGAGCCCGCCTGCACGGCCGCGCGCTTGAACGCGAGCCTGCCCGGGAACCTGCGCATCCGGACCATCCAGCGTCTCCCACCCGGGACACCGCCGCTGTCCCGGATCATCAACCTGGGCGAGTATCGGGCCTGGATCAACCAGGAGCGCCGGGCGCTCACGCCGGAGCTCTTCTGCAGGTTCGATGCGGCGCGCTTCCACGATCCCCGCGAGCAGGCGCGCTGCATCCGCCGTCTCCTCGAGCTCGAAGGACTCGTGGTGACCCGGCGCGGCAAAGGGACGCCGAAGGAGGTCGACATCCGCCGCTTCATCCACCGCATCGAGTACCTGGAGCAGCGGCGGGAGGTGTGCCTGTGGCTGTGCCTCGGGTCGCAGGGTCAGGCGCGGCCGCAGGAAGTTCTGGAAGCTCTCTACAGCGTCCCTGGAGGCTGCTTCCGCGTGCGCCGCCAGGCACTCTATTCGGTGGGTGACCCGAGCCGCGCCGAGACCCTGGAGCTGGTTCTCGCATGACCCGGATCGCGAACGCTTCGCCCCCCCGCGCCGCGCTGCACACCATCGGCTGCCGGCTCAATCAATCCGAAACCGCTGCGTTGGCCGCCGCCTTCGAGCGGCACGGCTATCGCATCGTGCCCTTCGGCGCGGCGGCCGACGTCGTCGTCATCAACTCGTGCAGCGTCACCGCCGAGAGTGACGCGGAGTGCCGGCGCCTGATCCGGGGTGTCGTGCGGCGCTCACCGGACACCTATGTCGCCGTCACCGGGTGCTACGCCCAGGTGGGTGCGGAGACCTTGCGGCGCCTTCCCGGCGTCGATCTGGTGGTGGGGAGCGCGGACAAGCTGCGGCTCCCCGACATCGTGACCGACGAGGAGGGGCGCACCAAACGCTCGCAGGCGCGCGTGGTGAGGCGGCGCCCCGGCACGACCAGCTTCCAGCACCCGGACGCCGGACGCTTCATCG
>JBHHXQ010000158.1:0-7930 GCA_046757105.1 Candidatus Krumholzibacteriia bacterium | reverse complement strand
GGCAGCCATCACTTTGCCCCGTCTCCCGCCCCCATCTGTCTGAGCGCCGGACCAATGAGCATGACGGTCCGCCTGTCGCACAGCGTCCTCGCGAGGAAGACTAGGGTGTGTCGGCCGCGGCGGCACGACGAGCTGCGATTGTCCATGGCGGGGTCCGGCTCGTGCAAGGGCTCGCAACGGGTCCGGTGCGGCCGCATCGCGCCTGGTGGCACAGCTCGGGGCCGGCGTCGGTGAACGCAGCCGGTTCGACTCGACACGCATCGATCGCGGTGCTAGAGTCGCCAGCCGTGCTCTCCGGGCGCGCCGCGCCTCGTGAACGAAAGGCCAAGATCCGCATGACACCGCGCGCGGTGCGCATCTTCGTCCACTCATGCCTCGGATCGGTGCTCCTCGCCCCTGCCGCGTGGGCCTCCGGATCCGGCGTAGAGGGAGGCCACCTCGGAGAATCGCTGCCCCTGTGGAGCATCCTGCCTTTCGTCGGCATCCTGCTCTCGATCGCCATCTTCCCGCTCGTGCGACCGCACTTCTGGCACCACCACTACCCGAAGGTGGCGGCGTTCTGGGCGCTGATCCTGGCCGTTCCCTTCGTGATCGCCCACCGGGGCGAGGCGATGCACGCGATCCTGCACACCTACCTGCTGGAGTACTTCCCGTTCATCATTCTTCTCTGGTCGCTCTTCACGGTGGCCGGTGGAATCGTGGTGCGGGGCACCATCTCCGGGACGCCACGTGCGAACCTCGTTCTTCTCGGGATCGGCACGCTCATCGCCTCGTGGGTCGGCACCACCGGCGCCTCCATTCTCCTCGTCCACCCGCTGCTGCGCGCGCTCGCGAACCGCCGCTACAAGGCGCACACGGTGATCTTCTTCATCTTCCTGGTGAGCAACATCGGGGGAGCCCTGACGCCGCTCGGCGATCCGCCACTGTTTCTCGGCTTCCTGAACGGCGTGCCTTTCTTCTGGACCCTGCATCTGATCCCGCACATGCTGCTCCTGGCCGCGGTCCTGCTCGCCGTCTACTACGTGATGGACCGGCACTACTACCGCCGGGAAGGGCAGCACCACCCACCGACGCGCGGGCCTGCCGAGCCGATCCATCTCGCCGGCTTGCGGAACCTGCCACTGCTTCTCGGTATCGTGGCCGCCGTCCTGCTGTCCGGTGTCCTGCACCTGCATGACGTGCGCGTCCTGGGAATCGACATTCCATGGCACAACCTGATGCGCGACGCGGCGCTCGTGGTCATCGGCCTCGTGTCGCTGCGGATCACGCCGCACGAGCTCCGCGCCGCCAACCAGTTCACGTGGGAGCCGATTCGCGAGGTGGCGTACCTGTTCGCCGGCATCTTCATGACCATCGTTCCGGCACTGGCGATCCTGAACGCGGGCGAGCGCGGCCAGCTCGCGTTCCTGATCCGTGCCGTGGAGGCACCCCTGGAGTACTTCTGGATCACGGGAAGCCTCTCGGCGTTCCTCGACAACGCCCCCACGTACCTCACGTTCCTGAACACGGCGCTCGGCAAGTTCTACGCCGGCACGGAGACGCACCAGGCCGTGCACATGCTCATCGAGGAGCACGCGAGGGTCCTCACGGCCATCTCGGCCGGGGCGGTGTTCCTGGGGGCGATGACCTACATCGGCAACGCTCCCAACTTCATGGTACGATCGATCGCCGAGGAGAGAGGCGTCGCCATGCCGAGCTTCTTCGGCTATCTCGCACGTTGGTCGTTGCCCATTCTCGTTCCGTGTTTGGCGCTGGTGACGTACGTGTTCTTCCGCTAGTCTGGGAGGGGAGGCACACATGAGCGACTTCGAGAAGCTCGTCGTCGAGGCGTCCGGAGAACTCACCCGCGGACTCGTCGTCGGCTGGTGCACGGCAAAAGGGCTGTCACCCGAGAAGATCGGCCGTCGCATCCTCTGGCCCGACGATTGGGACATCCGCGTCGGCAGCACCCTGGAAGGCATCGTGGAGGCCCTGCGCCCCGGGGACGTCACCTTCCTCTTGGTCCGCGACGACACCGTCGACGAGCTGGTAGCCGCCATGCAGGTCTGGGAGACCCTGTGCGACCTGCGCCTGCGCTCGCGCCATCGCGTGCTGGGCGCCTACTTCGACTTCAAGTACGAGATCTTCTCCCGCGACGAGGCGGCCGAGGTCCGCTCGATCTTCGAGTCGGTGCCCGACGGGGTGAACCTCTCCGACGACTACGCGCCGGAAGAGCGCTCGGACCTGGGTGCTGCGGGCACGGAAATGTACGCGCCGGCGCACGCCTACGTGTGCCGCGCCGAGGGCACCGTGGGCGGACGACTGCGCGGCGTTCTCACGGTCCGCGAGAGGGCGCGCCAGCACGAGCGCATCCAGATCCGGGACGTCCGGTTACGACTGGGAACCGCAGGCAAGGGAGGTGGCTGATGTCCACACTGCACGATCGTGTCTGCGCACTCGCGCGGCGGGCGGCGGAGAACAACGCTTGGCGGCAAGGTCGCTGTTTCAACCTCATTCCGTCGGAGACCACGCCGAGCCTCCTGGTCAAGCTCTGCGAGATCGCCGATCCCGCCGGACGCTATGCGGAGCATCGCACGCTCAAGGGGCGCGAGATCTACTTCTACCAGGGGATCGACTTCATCCGGGACGTGGAGGAGGAGGCGCGCCGGGAGGTGTGCCGCTTCTTCGAGTGCGAGGAAGCCGAGCTGCGCCCGATCAGCGGGCAGATGGCCAACGAGATCGTCTTCAAGGCTCTCGTACGCTACCTGGCGGAACGTGACAATGCCGCCAGAGGGACCCGCCGGCTGGCGCTCATCCTCAACAACGACCTCACGAAGGGCGGGCACCTGAGCGCGCAACCCATGGGCGCGCTTTTCAACTTCGTGGACGTGGATCCGGAGAACGGCAAGGATCGCGTCGTCCACTTTCCGCTGCGCGACGACAACCCGTACCAGGCCGACGTCGACAAGCTCGGCGAGCTGCTCCAGAGGCATCGGCCGGAGCTCGTCGTCTTCGGCAAGAGCATGTTCCTGTACCCGGAGCCGATCCGCGAGGTGGCCGAACTCGTCCGCGACATGCAGCCGCGTCCGATCCTCCACTACGACATGGCGCACGTCCTCGGTCTGTATGGGGCTTTCCAGGCCCCGCTGCAGGAAGGCGCCGACCTGGTCACCGGCAGCACCCACAAGACCTTCTTCGGACCGCAACGCGGTGTCGTCGTCTCCAACCTGAGCAAGGATTCACCACTGCGGAAGCTGTGGATCGAGATCAAGGGCCGCGCCTTCCCGGGATCGACGAGCAACCACCATCTCGGCACCCTGCTGGGGCTGCTGCTGGCGTCCTACGAGATGAATGCGTTCAAGACCGAGTACCAGCAGGCCGTCCGGCGCAACGCCCGCGCCCTGGCTCGAGCACTCGATACCGCGGGAATCCAGGTCGAAGGCAAGCGGGACGACGGATTCACGCACACGCATCAGGTGGTCATCCGCGTGCGCGAGCACGGCACGGGAGAAGAGATTGCGCGGCGTCTCGAGAGCAACAACCTCGTGGTGAACTACCAGGCCCTGCCGGACGACACGAGCTTCGTGGACTCGAGCGGCATCCGCATGGGCGTCCAGGAGATGACCCGCTTCGGCCTGGGGGAGAGCGATTTCGAGAAGCTGGCCGGCTACATCGCCGAGGTGGTTCTGCACGGCCGCAACATCGCCGCCGAGGTCACCCGGGAGCGCCAGCGCTTCCTCACCATGCAGTACTGTCTGCCGGCGGCCGAAACGCTGCCGCTCGCAGCCGAGCTGCTCGGCTCCATGCTCCCGAGCTCCGCCTACGCCCAGCAGTTCGCCGATGCCCTCGCCGCCGTCGCCCGCACCGCCTCCTGGGCCTGACGCCGCACGCTCCCCGAGCACCGCCCAGGGGGGCAGGCGCGAGCCGCGAGCGTCCGCCCCTCCTTCACGCCGGGCCGCGCTTCGAAACCGACTGTCCCGCGCAGAGCATGCGACGCTACGATCCCTCCTTGTCGACGACGTCGAGAATCCACGACCGCCCCGCCGTCGCATGTGGCCAGCCGAGAGTGGTCACACCGAGAAACGCCACGTGCAGCATCTCCTCCCGCGTGATCCCCTGTCGCAGCCCGCGACGTGCATGCGAGTGCACGGCGCCCTGCTCGCGCGCGCCGAGAGCCAAGGCGAGCTTGACCAGCCGCCGCGTTCTGTCGTCGAGAGGCCCGGCAGCAGCGGTTGCGTCGCCCAGGGCCGTGTAGCTGTCCCAGACCTCGGGTCTTTCGGCACGGATGCCCTCGATGACGTTCGGGAGCTTCTCGGACATGTCTCCTCCTTTGCTCACTACGCGATCGCGCCCGCCTCCGCGCCCAGCCACTCGAACATGGACACGAAAGCCCAACGGGTGTGTTGGATCAGCCGAAGTCGCGTTCCTCGAGTTCCTCATCCGTGAAACCCAGGTAGTGCCCCACCTCGTGGAACAGCGTGATGCCGATCTGCTCCACGAGATCCTCTGGGGTCTCCACGTCGTGCTCCAGGTTTCTCTGAAAGAGGTAGATCCGATCGGGGAGCCGCACCTGCGCCGTGGAGTCTTCACGCTCCGGGAGAGGGGTGCCGACGTAGAGGCCGAGCAGCTCCGGGTCGAGGGGCGGGGATTCGAGCTTGAGCACCTGCTCGGGGGGCACGGGCTCGACCAGGATCGCCACGTCGCCCTCCAGGGCCTCGCGGAACTTCGGCGGGATTCCATCCAGGGCATCCCGCACCAGGGATTGGAAGTCCGCCTCGCCGACGCGCAACGGCAGCGGGAAGTTCTCGGGGTCGAGTGCCTGGGCCCGGCGTGCGAACGCATCCGCCTCCTTCAGGCAGCCCTCGCGCTCCGCGAGCTTGCACATCAGGTCGAGGGTCTCGGCGCTTTCCTCGAGCGCGATCGAGCGTTCCGCGGCCTCGCGTGCCTGCTCGAACTCCGCCAGCTCGAAGTGCAGACACGCGACGTCGGCCCAAATCCCGGCCGTTTCGGGCGCCAGGCGCGTGGCCTCCCGGTAGGCTTCGCGTGCATCCTGCAGATCTCCGAGCGCCCACAGCGCTTGCCCGTACAGCACCTGCACATCGAGATCGGTTGGGAACTCGCGAACCGCCTCGCTCGCCAGGCAGAGCGCCTGCTCGAAGTCCTCCCCATCGAGCGCCGCCTCGATGGCCTGGACAGCGCCGTCGACGTCCATCCTGATCCCCTCACGCGTCTCGCGCCCCGCGGCGCCACCCTCGGGTTCCTGCCGGAGTCTGCCCTCTCGGGACGCTGGGATTGTGGCAACTTCGAGCCCCGGCCGCAAGCCATGGGCGCCCCGGGGCGCTCGTCCCGAAGGTGACTGCACGCTCACTTCGGATCCTGTAGAATCCAGGGTTGTCGACGTGAGCGCCCTGGTGAAAGGCATCTGTGCATGAGTGGACGTCCAGTGCTTCTCCTCTCCGCTGCGGTCCTGATGGTCGTGGCGGTCGGTGTCGCGCCCGGCACGCCCGTACCGGTCACCCGGTGCCCGTTCCACGCCGGGACCATGGTTGGCACGGGCGCCCTGGCGCCGCCCGCCGCATCCGAGGCCGTCCGTGCGGCGCCGTCACCGAAGGGAGCCGCCGCCGAAGCTTCCGAAAAGCCGCGCGGGTCGTCGGCGACCCGGGACGCTACGGCGCCGGCGCCGTACACCGTTCTCGAGAACCGTTTGACGCTGCGCGAACCCTTCAACCGCGATTCCGGCAAGATCCGAGTCATCGCCTTCCTGTCTCCGTCGTGCCCGCGCTGTCAGGTGACCGCCGGCCAGTTTCAGAGGGATGTTCTCGACAAGAACGACACCGAAGAGCTGAGCGTCTTCCTGGTCTGGCTCAAGGCCCTCCAGAAGGATACTGAGGAGGCTCTCACGACCATGATGGGGAAGGTGTCCGACCCGCGCGTGCAGCACTTCTGGGATCCCGAGCGTGTTCTGAACCATCAGCTGCTCGACGCCATCATGTTCGACGTGCAGCTGCGCATCTACGACGTCTATCTGCTCTACGACCGTGAAGCCAAGTGGGAGAAGCGACTGCCACGTCCCGGCTTCTGGATGCACGAGGTCAAGGGGGCTCCCGGTCCGCGGTGGGACATCGACGGGTTCGCAGCCCAGGTCGATCGCGGCCTCCGCGGTGAAACCTTCTCGGATCCCTACAACTGATCGTGCAACCCGGGTGATACCCCGTTTCCGAACGCATTCCGAACGTTCCGGACGTGTTCCAAACGTTCCGTACGCGTTCCGATCGTGTGGAGCCCCGAAAGTGCAAGCATCTCGATCACGGGCGGCGCGCGGAAATCACCCCCGGTGCAGAAAAACCCGCGCAGGACTTGACCCACCGCGCGGCCTCGTGAAGAATGCATCGCGTTGGGGCGGTCGGGTCGCCCCATTCGTACGCATGCGACACTCGGGGCGCCGCACTGACGCCGAGGGTGCGGAGGCTCGACGAGAAGAGCGGGGGAGACACCTCCCCCGCTCGTTTCATGTCGGCTCTCGGGCACCCGTGCGTCAGAACGGGATCGGGTTGTTCCTCCCGATGTAGCCACTGCCATCGGCATCGAAGCAGAACGGCACGGTGATCGTCGAGCCGGCTTGCGAGACCGTGATCTCGCCGCAACCGCTGCCATCCGGGTTGATGTCGGCATGGCCGGTGACCGTGAGGTCCTCCGACGGATCCGCCCAGGTGAAATCGAGGACCGCACCACCGTCGTCCTGCCTGGCGAGGGTGAAGCTCGAGGACTCGTCGTCGGGTCCCTGCGTCGATCCACTCAGCGTCTGCGTCTCCGGGTCCCAGTCCATCTGGAATGTGGTCGTCCCTGCCTGGTCGACCACCGTCCCACTCAGCGAGCGGCTTCCGTCCGGGTTCCTCTGGCCTTCGACCTCCAGCGACTCCTGGTGTCCGTCCGCGAAGGTGGCGACGAGCGTGTACGAGCGCGTTCCGGCCGCACGGTCGCTCGTGCCTGCCTGGTGCGTCGAGACCGGATCGTTCCCCTCCGGGAAGGTGGTGTCGATCTCGAACGAGGAGACGTCTCCCTGCTCGTCGAAAGAGCCCTGGACGATCGTCCCATCACGTCCGATGGCATCCAGCGTCACCTGTCCCTGGCCGCTCCAGGTGATCGTCCGCGACAGGCTCGTGCCGTCCGAGAACGTCACATCGAGCTGTGAGCTGCCGCCCCCTTCGCACAGCTTGGTGATGGTGCGGTCGAACGTCTGTGCGTCCCAGTCCGCGGGGAAGACGGCTGTCTTGGTGAATGTGCCGCCGCACGGCTCCTCGCCCGGCCCCACGGGCTCCGACGGCACGAACTGCATCGACGCGGTCGGTGAGCCACCCGCAGCGGTCTCGCCGTCGAACACGGTGGTTCGCGACAAGGAGGCGACGAGATCGTCCCCTTCGTCGTTCAGGACACCGACGAGGATCTCGACGGTCGAGGTCACGCTCTCGAGCCGCGAGTTGGACGGAGCGGCCGTGAACACCGACGTCACCGCGACACGATCACCGTCTGTGATGCCGTCCGGCTCGCCCCCGGCCACCACTTCGTCCACGACCATGGACGCCGAGGCGCCATTGCTGAACGCGACCTCGGACGACAGAGTCCAGATGATCTCGTCGCCGTCGGTTTCCACGAGACCGACGTCCAGACGGATCGCGTTGCTCTGCGAGGAGACGAGACCGAACGGATGGCGGATCGTCTCGCTCACGTCGACGAGCGAGTTGTCGACGATGAAGCCGCCATCCACCGGCTGCATGCTCACTTCGAACTGGGTGCCGTTCTGCAGCTCGACGAGCGACCAGTAGCTGCGGATCCGGTCGTCCTGCGGATCCGCCGTGCCGTTGTCGTCGACGTGGAAGCGTTGCTGCGAGCGCGCCACCAGCCCGGTACACGTCAATCGCTCGATGGTGACGAGCTTGACGTTCGGATCATC